>JAQGMQ010000839.1 GCA_028292305.1 Rhodoferax sp. | reverse complement strand
AAAGTGGCCGAACCGCTGTAAGAATCGACCGTCTTGAAGCGGGCCTTCTAGAGCTTGCAGGACTCTCAGGTTTTGTCTCGCGCCGCGTTGCTTGTCTTGTCGGCGCTCGAAGACTTGCCAGCCGCAGCGCCGACCAGTGCCGCAAGATAAGGCGCGGTGCGGCTTTGCGCACAACCGGCCACCTCGGCCGGCGACCCGCAGGCCACGACGCGCCCACCCGCGTCACCCGCGCCTGGCCCCACGTCGATGACCCAGTCGCTGGCCGCCACCACGCGCATCTCATGTTCGACCACGACCACGGTGTTGCCCGCTTGCACCAATGCGTCGAGTTGCGCCAGCAGCCGGTCCACGTCGGCCGGGTGCAAGCCCGTCGTGGGTTCGTCCAGCACATAAAGCGTGTGGCCGCGTTGCAGGCGCTGCAGCTCGGTGGCGAGCTTGATGCGTTGGGCTTCGCCACCCGACAATTCGGTGGCGGGCTGGCCCAGGCGCAAATAGCCCAGGCCGATGTCGCGCAGCACCGACAACGGGCGCAACACGGCAGCCTCGTTCGCGAACACCCCGCAGGCGGCCTCGACCGTCAGGCCCAGCACGTCGGCAATGTTCAGGCCTTGCCAACGAATCTCGAGGGTGGCTTCGTTGTAGCGTGCGCCGTGACAAGCAGGGCAGGGCGCGTACACGCTCGTCAGGAACAACAGCTCGACACTCACAAAGCCTTCGCCTTCGCAGGTGGCGCAGCGGCCCTTGGCCACGTTGAACGAAAACCGGCCGGCGTCGAAGTGGCGCTTGCGTGCCGCTGGCGTTGCGGCGAAGAGTTTGCGCACGCCGTCGAACAAGCCGGTGTAGGTGGCCAGGTTCGACCGGGGTGTGCGGCCGATGGGTTTCTGGTCCACCTGCACCAGCCGGCGGATGTGCGACATACCGGCCGTGATCCGCCCGGCCACCGCGCCCTGTGGCGCTTCGGCGGCACCCGGGTCATCGTCGCCCAGCGCGGTGATGTCGGGCGTGGGGGCGTGGCCGGCATCGGCGTTGTCATCGGCGGCTGACTCGGCGCGCTTGTCACCCAGCTGGGCTGCCACCAGCTCCAGCAACGCCTGGCTCACCAGGCTGGATTTGCCTGAGCCCGAAACGCCTGTCACCGCCGTGAGGCAGCCGATCGGAAACGCCGCGTCGACACCGCGCAGGTTGTTGCGGCGTACGCCTTCCAGGCGCAGCCACTCGGCGGGTGTCTGCCGCGCGCGCGGGTGGCCCGGGTCTGCGTCAAACAGGTAACGCCGCGTTTCCGATGCGGCAATGTCGGCCAAGCCGGCCGGCGGGCCGCTGTACAACACCTGCCCGCCGTGTTCGCCGGCGGCGGGGCCCACGTCCACGAGCCAGTCGGCGCGGCGCATGGTGGCCACGTCGTGTTCCACCACGAAGAGGGAATTGCCGCCGGCCTTGAGCCGCTGCAACGCGGCCAACAGGGCCTCGCCGTCAGCCGGGTGCAGGCCGGCCGAGGGTTCGTCCAGCACGTAGACGACGCCGAACAATTGCGAGTTGAGTTGCGTGGCCAGCCGCAGCCGCTGCAGCTCGCCCGGCGACAACGTGGGTGTGGCGCGGTCGAGCGCCAGGTAGCCCAGGCCGAGCTCGGTCAGCGTGGTCACACGGCCCAGCAGGTCGTGGCAAATGCGCTGCGCGGCGATGCGTTTTTCTTCCGACAATTGTGGCGTGCGGCGCACGTCGGGCGCGGCCTTGTGGGCCGAGCCCCCGGCCTGCACGCGGCCTTCGATGTGGCGCGCATGCGCCCCCTTGGTCATCGTGGCGCGGGCCGCTGCAGAGTCGGTGGCGGTCAGGTCCGCGCCTTCCGCCACCGGTCGCAGCACATCGGCCAGCGCCGCCAGCGGCAGGCGTGCCATGTCGCCGATGTCGAGCCCGGCGAAGCTGACCGACAGCGCCTCGCGCTTCAGCCGTTTGCCGTCGCATGTCGGGCAGGCGCTCCCCACCATGAACTGCGACACCCGCTTTTTCATCAGCGCGCTCTGGCTGGTGGCGAAGGTCTGCAACACGTAGCGCCGCGCGCCGGTGAAGGTGCCCATGTAGCTGGGCGCCATCTTGCGGCGGATTGCGTCCTTGACCTCGTCGCGGTTGAAGCCGGCGTACACCGGCACGGTCGGCTGCTCGTCGGTGAACAGAATCCAGTCGCGGGTCTTCTTCGGCAGCTTGTGCCAGGGCAGATCCACGTCGTGGCCGAGCGTGGTCAAAATGTCGCGCAAATTCTGGCCCTGCCAGGCTGTGGGCCAGGCGGCCACGGCGCGTTCGCGGATGCTGAGGCTGGGGTCGCGCACCATCGAGGCTTCGGTGACCTCGTAGATCCGGCCCAGGCCGTGGCACTGCGGGCAGGCCCCTTGCGGCGTGTTGGGCGAAAAGTCTTCGGCATACAGCATCGGCTGCTTGGGCGGGTACAGCCCGGCGCGCGAATACAACATGCGCAGCAGGCTGGAGAGCGTGGTCACGCTGCCCACCGACGACCGCGCCGTGGGCGTGCCGCGTTGCTGCTGCAGCGCCACGGCTGGCGGCAGACCATCGATACGGTCCACGTCGGGCACACCGGCCTGGTCGATCAGCCGCCGCGCGTAAGGCGCCACCGATTCGAGGTAACGCCGCTGCGCTTCGGCAAACAGGGTGCCGAACGCGAGCGACGATTTGCCCGAGCCCGAGACGCCGGTGAAGACCACCAGCGCATCGCGCGGGATGTCGACGTCGACGTTCTTCAGGTTGTGTTCACGCGCACCGCGTACGCACACAAAGCCCGGGCGGTCGGTCGCCGGTGCGCCGCCGCTGCCGCGCGAGCTACCAGCCTCGGTCAAAGCCACGCAGCACCAGTGCGAGCGAGCCGGCCACGATGTTCACCAACGCCACGGCGGTGTTCACATTCAGCAGCGTAGTCAGCATGGCCGTGGCCATCGGCACGAAATACAGCAGGCCGACGGCCAGCAGGAGCGCGCCCAGAAACAGCAGGTAACCCGCCGGGTCGCGCCCCAGGCCCACGGCGATGCCGTACAAGCCCAGGACGGTGTGGATGATCGCGTGCGGCAGGTTGGTGGTCAGCACGCCGAAGACGACCGGGCTCGCCAGCCCCCAGAGGCCTTCGACCAGCAGCAGCACCCCCACGACCAGCGCAAACGCGCTGGCCGGTGAGTAGCGGCTGGGTGGGTGTTCCTGTTCGGTATAGGGTGCGATGGCATTCATGTTTGTCTCCGAAAAGTCCGATGTCTCTGACTTCAGGGTGGTGCATGGATGACCCGGGGTGCGTGGGACCGTGGCAGCAGGGCTTGTAGTCCAGTTTCCGGAACACGCCGCGGAAAGCCCGCACCGATGGCGGCCGATGTCAACGTTCGAGGAACGTCCGGCTCTCATCGCTTTCGTGCAGCATGCCGCCGATCAGGCCCTGTGCGAGCGCCTCGCTTGCGGTGAGGTACCAGTCCTTGGTCAGCACCTTCTTCTCCAGATCCTCGAGCGTGACCGTGCTGCCACGCACCAGTTGCGCGAAGCCGTCGCGCTCGAGCCACTGGCCCGACTCGACCTCGGCGATCGCGTCGTACAACTGACCCAGGCAGGAGCGCAGGGCGCCGCTCAACTCCACCGTCTTCTTGAGTTTGCGTTCATGGATGAGCAGCAGCGTGTCGCTGGTCATGAAGCGGCGTTCCTTGGCAAAGGCCGACATGATGGTCACGCCCGCCGAGTAGACGAAGGTCTTGCCCAGGAAGTAGATGTCGCGCCGGCCGTAGTTCTGCCACAGCTTGATCTCTTGCGCGATGCGCCGGCCGATGTCGGCGTCGCCGCCCGAGGTGCTGAGCTCGATCACCAGCGGCTTGTCGTTGGGCGCCTCGGCCTGCTGGCGGAAGAACTCGCCAAGCATGTGTTCATTGACTTTGCCGAAGAGGCGGATGTCGGGTACGAGAGAAGGGATGCGGAGTGTGGGAGCTTGGGTCATGGGATGAAATATTTCAAAAAGGCAACAGCCGCGCGCCGGTGCACAGTTTTGGCGGCATGTCGCGACGCGGCTGAAATAAGAACCCCGCCAAGTCAGGCGGGGATGTCGAGTGTTGGGACGCAAGTGTCGTTCGCCTCAGGGCGTCGGCTTGTAGGCGCAACCCGCACGGGCCGGACAGCGCAGGTCACCAAAACCTTTGTTGGTGCTGCGCACGCTTTTGCAGTCCGCCCGCCGGCCATCGCTGCTTTTTTAGTGCAACTAAGGCGCACTAACCGGGCTTGCCGCGCATGCTTTGACTGCATACAGCAGTCATCTGTGTGATTGTTGGAAACAAAAATATACCCAGTCCCTACAGTTCGCCGAACCGGGTGGCCGGCATCTTTTTACACAACAGAGAACTACTATGAAGACATTTAAATCGACCGCTTGTGCTGCAGCTTTTCTCGCTTTCGGCGCAACCGCCACCAACGCTGCGCCGATCAACCTGGTCCAGAACGGGGGCTTCGAGACGACCTCCGTCACCCACTCATCGCCCCTGGCCTTGACGGGCGCGTTGACGCAGTCCGTCGTAGCCGACTGGCAGGTTTGGGCGCCGGGCGGCTACAACTACAGCCTGGTGTACTTTCCGGGCGAAGCCACGACGACCGGTGCGCTCGGCATCTCGAACGGGCTCAACCCGAACCCGGCGGTGTTGTGGGCCGCGGCCGACAGCCCGGACGGCGGCAACTTCATTGCCATCGACGGCGACTCGACCGTCACCAATGTGTTGAGCCAGACCATCCATGGCCTGACGGTGGGTCAGCAATATGACCTGTCGTTCGACTACGCCGGTGCCCAGTTCAACGTGCGCGATGGCGCCACCACGGAAGGTTGGCTGGTCGGCTTCGGCGCTGCCCAGCAAACGACGACCGTTCTCTCGAACGCGAACCACGGCTTTACCGGCTGGTTCAAGAGCGAGATGCAGTTCACGGCGACCAGCACCGACCAGTTGTTGTCGTTCATGGCCAAAGGCACGCCGGACGGCTTTCCACCCGTGAGCCTGATCGATGGGGTTTCGCTGACCGAAGTGCCCAAGGTGGCCGAGGTGCCTGAGCCGGCGAGCATTGCGCTGATGGCTTTGGGTTTGATCGGGCTGGGGGTTTCGCGGCGTTCGCAACGCACGTCCAAGGCAGCCTCGGCCGTCTGACGTTGGTTGCGGGGGAGGGGGTAGAGCCCTTCTCTCCCGTTTCTGTTGAGCTTGGCGAGGTGCTCGTTGTGTATTGCTCCCTCTCCCGCACGCGGGAGAGGGGACAAGGCAGGGGTGCCGGTCAAGGCCGCTGGGGCTGTTGGCTGTTCGGCTGTTGCCCAGCGCAGCGACGGCGGTATCCTGCCCCCGGACCCCCACCCGTCCTGGCTGGGCCTGCGATGGTGGGTGTCGGCGGGATCAGGGCTGGCGTTGTTTGAGCGCAGCGAGTTTAGCCAGACCCCCGCCGACACCCGCCAGCGCAGGGCCCCAGACTGCGGGTCGCCTTTTCTTCCGTTAGCTTC
>JAQGMQ010000832.1 GCA_028292305.1 Rhodoferax sp. | reverse complement strand
GCCCCAGAGCTTTCGCTCCGAATCGGTCATCTCACGTCGAAGCACTTGTGCATTCGCGCGGGCGTTGGGTGTGGACTGGTTTCGCATCGTGCTTGGTTGGAGAGCCCCCATCCCGGCCTTCCCCCGGAAGGGGAAGGAGGAAGAGGAATGCGTGCTCAGTTCCGCACCGGCTTCCCCGTGCTCAACATCCCCATGATCCGCTCCTGCGTCTTCGGATGTGTCAGCAGCGCACAGAACGCCTTTCGCTCCAGCGCCATCACATACTCCTCCGTCACCAGCGTGTTCGCATCCACATCGCCCCCCGTCACCACGCCGGCGATCAGGCTCGCAATATGAAAGTCATGCTGGCTGATGAAACCGCCGTTGCGCATGTTCACCAGTTGCCCCTGGATCGTCGCCTTGGCCGAGCGGCCCGCCACCGGAAACTGGCGCTTCAGCGGCGCGCGGTAGCCGGCGGTGAATAGGGCGCGGGCTTCGTTCAGCGCCACGAACAGCAGCTCGTCCTTGTTGGGCACGATGATGTCGCTGTCCAGCAGATAACCGAGCTTGCGGCTTTCCAGCGCGCTGGTGCCGACCTTGGCCATGGCCGCGGCGGTGAAGCCTTCGGTCAGGAACTTCAGGATGTCCTTGTCGGTTGACATGGCCGCGTTCTCGGCGGCGCGGCGGGCGATGTAGGCCAGACCGCCGGCGCCGGGCACCAGGCCCACGCCCACCTCCACCAGGCCGATGTAGCTCTCCATCGCCACCACGCGGCGCGCCGAATGCACGGCCATTTCGCAGCCGCCGCCGAGCGCCAGGCCGCGGATCGCCGAGATTACCGGCACGCTGGCATAACGCAGGCGCAGCATGGTGGTCTGCAGGTGGTGCTCGGCCTCGTCGATGGCGCTCACGCCCACGGCCATGAAGGCCGGCAGCATGGCCTGCAGGTCGGCGCCGGCGCTGAAGGGTTCGTCGCCCGACCAGATCACCAGGCCCTGGTAATCCTGCTCGGCCAGCGCCACAGCCTGTTGCAGGCCTTCGGCGACTTCGGGGCTGATGGCATGCATCTTGGTCTTGAGACTGGCGATCAACACCTCGCCGTCGAGCGTCCACAGGCGGATGCCCTTGTCCTCGTGGACCGTCGTGCCCGCGGTCTCGAAGCCGCCGGCCTGGCTGCCCAGCACCGTCTCCGGGAACAGCTGGCGCGCATGCACGGGCAACACGCGGCGGGGTTCGAAGACCTGGGTCGTCGGGTTCCACGAACCCTCGGCCGTGTGCACGCCGCCCGCGCCGACCACCTTGCCGCTGAACACCCAATCGGGCAGCGGCGCGGGCGACAACGTCTTGCCGGCCTGGATGTCTTCATTGATCCACTCGGCCACCTGCAGCCAGCCGGCCTCTTGCCACAGCTCGAACGGGCCTTGCTTCATGCCGAAGCCCCAGCGCATGGCGAAGTCGACGTCGCGCGCCGTGTCGGCGATCGACGCCAGGTGCACGGCAGCGTAGTGAAAGCTGTTGCGCAGCGTGGCCCAGAGGAAGCGACCCTGCGGGCCTTCGCTGTTGCGCAGCAGCTTCAGCCGCTCGGCCGCGGGTTTCTTCAGCATCCGGGCATAGACCTCATCGGCCTTCTGACCGCCGGCCACGTAGTCCTTGCTGGCGAGGTCGAAGCGCAACACGTCGCGGCCCACCTTCTTGTAGAAACCGGCCTTGCTCTTCTGCCCCAGGTTCTTCATCTCCAGCAAGGTCTTCAGCACTTCGGGCGTGCCGTAGCTGCCGTAGAAGGGGTCGGTCTTGTCGTCGAGGTTGTCCTGCAGCGTCTTGACCACGTGGGCCATGGTGTCCAGGCCCACCACGTCGGCCGTGCGGAAGGTGCCCGAGCTGGCGCGACCGAGCTTCTTGCCGGTGAGGTCGTCGACCACGTCGTAGGTCAGGCCGAAGTTCTCGACCTCTTTCATCGTGGCCAGCATGCCGGCGATGCCGACGCGGTTGGCAATGAAGTTCGGCGTGTCCTTGGCGCGCACCACGCCCTTGCCCAGGCCGCTGGTGACGAATGTTTCCAGGTCGTCGAGGATCTGCGGCTGCGTGGTCGGCGTGGCGATCAGCTCCACCAGGTACATGTAGCGCGGCGGGTTGAAGAAGTGGATGCCGCAGAAGCGCGGCTTGATCTCTTCGGGCAGCGCCTCGCTGAGCCTGGTGATGCTCAAGCCCGACGTGTTCGAAGCCACGATGGCGTGCTTTGCCACGAACGGCGCGATCTTCTGGTAGAGATCGAGCTTCCAGTCCATGCGCTCGGCGATGGCTTCGATGACGAGGTCGCAGTCGTTCAGCAGCGCGAGGTGTTCCTCGTAGTTGGCGGGCTGGATCAGCGAGGCGTCTTCCAGCAGGCCGAGCGGCGAAGGCTTGAGCTTTTTCAGGCCGTCGATGGCCTTGGTGACGATGCCATTCTTCGGACCTTCCTTGGCTGCCAGATCAAACAGAATGACGGGCACCTTGACGTTGACGAGATGCGCCGCGATCTGCGCGCCCATCACGCCCGCGCCGAGCACGGCGACTTTTTTCACTTGGAATCGAGACATGGTTGTTCCTGAAAATTAGGGGACACGCGTCCAGGTCTGGTTGCGGAAGAACGGGCCGATGTAGCCGCGCACCTCCATCTTCTTGCCGCCGTCAATGGGCGTGAGCCGCAGCGTGTAGTTCTTGCCGTTTTCCGGGTCGAGGATCTTGCCGTCTTCCCAGACGTCCTTGCCATCGGCCTTTTTGGCGCCGCGGATGATCTCCAGGCCGAGCATCGGTTTGTCCTTGCGGTCGTCGCTGCATTCCACGCAGACGGCATCCTGTCTGGCTTCCTTGCGCAGCAGCTTATCGATGCGGCCGTTGAGCACGCCACCCGATTCGGCGATGTGGATCTGCGACTTGATCTCGCCGGTCTTTTCGTCCGTGGTGTGCCAGTCACCCAGGGGTGACATCTGCGCAAACGCCGAGCCCAGGCTGGCCGACAACAGAAAAGCCGTGAATGTATTTTTCATCTTTGTCTCCAACGGTTGATCACCGGGGCTCAGGCCAACGCGGCGTCGGTGTCCATCAGCGCCGCACTACCGGCACGCGCGGTGCGCATCAGCGTCGCGGTTTCGGGGAACAGCTTGGCGAAGTAGAAACGCGCCGTCTGCACCTTGGCGGCGTAGAACGGGTCGGTGTTGCCGGCCGCGATCTCGCGCAGCGCCACCTGCGCCATGCGCGCCCAGAAATAGCCGAACACCAGGTGGCCGGACACGCGCAGGTAGTCAACGGCGGCGGCGCCCACTTCGTCGGGATTCTGGAAGCCCTTGAAACCCAGTTCGGTGGTGAACTTGGTGATCTGGTCGCCCAGGTAGGCCAGCGGGTTGATGAACTCGGCCATCTTCTCGTTCACGCCTTCTTCTTCCACCAGCGCGCCGACCAGGCGGCCAAATTTCTTCAGCGTGGCGCCGTTGTTGCCCAACACCTTGCGGCCCAGCAGGTCGAGCGACTGGATGGTGTTGGTGCCCTCGTAGATCATGTTGATGCGGTTGTCGCGCACGAACTGCTCCATGCCCCATTCCTTGATGAAGCCGTGGCCGCCGAACACCTGCATGCAGGCGTTGGTGGCGATGTGGCCGTTGTCGGTGATGAAGGCTTTGACGATGGGCGTCAGCAGGGCCACCATTTCGGCGGAATCCTTGCGCACCTTCTCGTCGGTGTGGTGCAGTTCGCGGTCGATCAGCATCGCGCAGAACAGGCTCAAAGCCCGGCCGCCTTCGGCATAGGCCTTGGCGGTGAGCAGCATCTTGCGCACGTCGGGGTGGTGGATGATGCTGTCGGCCGGTTTGTCCTTGTCTTTCGGGCCGGTGAGCGCGCGGCCCTGGATGCGGTCCTTGGCATAGGCCAGCGCGTTCTGGTAGGCCACCTCCGTCAGGCCCAGCGACTGCATGCCGACGCCGATGCGCGCGGCGTTCATCATCACGAACATCGCCTGCAGGCCCTTGTTGGGCTGGCCGACCAGCGTGCCGATGGCGCCGTCCAGCACGATCTGCGCCGTGGCATTGCCGCGGATGCCCATCTTGTGTTCGATGCCGCCGCAGTACACGCCGTTGCGCGTGCCCAGCGTGCCTTCGGCGCCCACGTTGAACTTGGGCACGATGAACAGGCTGATGCCCTTGCTGCCTTCGGGCGCGCCCGGCAGGCGGGCCAGCACCAGGTGCACGATGTTGCTCACCATGTCGTGTTCGCCGGCGCTGATGAAGATCTTGTTGCCGGTGATCTTGTAGGTGCCGTCGGGCAGCGGCTCGGCCTTGGTGCGCAGCAGGCCCAGGTCGGTGCCGCAGTGCGGCTCGGTCAGGCACATGGTGCCCGTCCACTCGCCGCTGGTGAGCTTGGGCAGGTAGGTCTTCTTCTGCGCATCGGTGCCGTGCGCGTGCAGCGCTTCATAGGCACCGTGCGTCAGGCCGGGGTACATGGTCCAGGCCTGGTTGGCTGAATTCAGCATCTCGTAGAAGCACTGGTTGACCACGATCGGCAGGCCCTGGCCGCCGTATTCGGGGTCGCAGGCCAGCGCGGGCCAGCCGCCTTCGGCGTATTGCTTGAAGGCTTGCTTGAAGCCCTTGGGCGTGGCCACTTCGTGGGTGGTCTTGTCGAGCACGCAGCCTTCTTCGTCGCCGCTGATGTTCAGCGGAAAAATCACGTCGACGGCGAACTTGCCGCCTTCTTCCAGGATGGCGTTGATGGTGTCGACATCGACCTCGGCATGGCGCGGCATCTTGGCGAATTCGTCGGTGATGTGCAGCACCTCGTGCATCACGAATTGCATGTCGCGCAGAGGCGGGTTGTAGGTCGGCATGGTTTTACTCCTTGGGGCTCGATGGGGATGGTGTTGATCTGGGGCCGCGGCTCGGGGCGGACTTCTTGGCGGGTGGGGCGGCATCGGCCTGGGGCGCGCCGTACCGCGCCAGGATGTTGGCGAAGCCGGTGTTGGCGCGCTCCACGGCGCCGGGCTGCTTGAGGAAACGGGCCTCGTAATGCAGCGCGAGGATCAGCCCGTGGATTTCGAATGCGATTTGCCGCTCGTCGGCATCGGCCCGCAGGTCGCCCATCTCCTTGGCCTGCACCACGGCGCGGTTCATGGCGGCCAGCCAGGTGCTGACCGAGCCCACCAGCGCATCGCGCACGGCGCCGGGCCGGTCGTCGAACTCGACCGCGCCGCTGATGAAGATGCAGCCCGATTGCAATTCGACCGCCACGCGTTTCATCCAGTTGCCGAACAGCGCCCGCACGCGCGGCAGGCCGCGGCGCACCCGCACGGCGGGATAGAACACCTCGTCTTCGAAGCGGCTGAAATACTCGCGCACGACCGAAATCTGCAGCTCTTCACGCGAGCCAAAATGGGCGAACACGCCCGACTTGCTCATCTGCGTGACCTCGGCCAGGGCGCCGATGCTCAAGCCTTCGAGCCCGATGTGGCTGGCCAGGCCGAGGGCCGCGTCGACGATGGCGGCCTTGGTCTGACGGCCCTTGATGGAGGCACGGCCTTCGGCGCTGCCGTCACGGGCATCGCGCGCATCGGCGCGGCTGGCTTTGACGGGAACGGCTGAGGTGGACATGGCGTGGGTCGACAAAATAAAACGAACGATCGTGCTATTTTGCAATAGATTTTGTTGCTTGACCAGATTTTTGTGCCGGGGTGCCTTGCCGTCCCGCTTGCAAACGCTAACAAGCGATTACCTCGTCGTGACTCCGGGTTTATCCTGATGCCCTAAGATTCAGACACTGACGGCGTGACGTCAGATCGTCGATTCCGTGTCCACTCTCGGTTCGATGGGCCGGCGCCCCGCGCGCCCTGCCCGCGCCGTCCTTTTTATATTTGTCCCTGGCTCCGTCGCACGCTGGCACCCTGTCGGCGTGCGCCCATGGGCGTGGGCTTGTTGGGCGCCGTGGTTGTCGCCGAATGGAAACATAGCGCCAACGCGCCGTCCTACATGGATCGTGGCGACTGGGTGACGACACCGACAGGGCTCGGTGGCTAACATGAAGTGGCCTGCTCGACAGGTGATGGTGCCTTGGGTCGAAGCCGTGTCCACTCTCGGTTTTGATGGGCGGAACGGTCAGATACCGGCTTCGCTCGCACCGTCTTTTTTGAATGTGCGCGGCGTTGGGATGGCTTGCCTTGCTCTCGTTCCCGTACGGGGGAAAAGGTTCGGGTGAGGGGGTTAGAAATATCCCTGCGCCAACTGCCGAACCTCACCCTGGCCCTCTCACGCACGCGGGAGAGGGGACA
>JAQGMQ010000946.1 GCA_028292305.1 Rhodoferax sp. | reverse complement strand
ATTGCGTTAGAATAGGAGTATTTAATGCATTTCTGATTGTTATAGACCCTCCCAGGAAGTTTTCGGCTCCCAGCCCTATTGTTCCTCTTTTATGATAAATATCTTTTCGCAGGTTTAAGTTATAAACTCCAAAGCCTCCCTGCTTTCCCTGAAGCTGCACTTGTCCGGACCGGTAGAAACCAAAGCCCTCAAAGCTCCAGCCGTTTCCAATCTTATAAGAACCCTGTCCACGGATATTAAATACTAATCCTTTATTGCTTGCTTTAAATAAAGGATCACTTACATTGTTGTCTAATACAGCATAATAACTGTCCATACCTGCGTTAATGGTAAGTTTATTAGAAATGTTTATACCTGCAAAAAAACTCATGCCGTAGGCATTCTCCCGGCCAATGTTGGCATAAGTGGTACGAATCGTGTCTGCTCCCACTAAATCTCTTACACTTTGTATAGAATTGTTAGTATTTCGAACAAATGCCGAGAAATTTAATGAACTGTTTTTTATAAATGTACTATATCCCAATTCGAAGTTATTTGTATATTCTTGATGAAGGTTTGGATTGCCAATGGTTATATTAAGAGGATTTGCAGCCTGAACATTAGGATTCAGGAATTGAAGAGAAGGACGTTGAATCCGCCTGTTATAGGACAACTTTAGCATATTGCCAGCCTGTAGTTTTTTTGAAACGTTCACGCTCGGCACCAATGCACCATAAGACAGGTTAAAGGCAGGATTTGAGGCATTGTCAAAAGCAGCATTAACAGTGGTGTATTCGTATCGAAGGCCTGTTTTAAAGCTATATTTTGAAGGCGTTGTAAGGGTGTAGGATAGATATCCGGATGTAATATTCTGATCATAGTTGAATATATTATTACGAAGAGGTGTATACACATTAGAAGCATCAGCTACCGAGGTTTCATAATCGCTTGTTACCTTACGTAAAATCTCTTTGCCTCCAAACTCAATAATTTGACTTTTACCTATAGGGTTCTGGTAATCCACCTGTACAGTAGTCTCCTTGTTAGTACTCTCGTTAAGATTTTTTAAATAGCTATCAATAGCGGTGAAATCATTGCTATAAATAGCGTTCAAAAAATTATTTGTCCTGTTATTCCTGCTTAAAAGAGTAAGAATGCTGAGTTCTTGCTGTGGTTTTTTGAAGAGATGTGTATAGTTTAAACTAACATCAACTGTTCCTGAGTTGTCTTTTACCTCTGCATTTCTCAAACTGCTGTTGAGCAAACTATTATTCTGGAAGTTTTCAATAAATAACCCATTCTGGTAAGCGTTGAAATTTCTAATGCCATATTCCACAGAAGAAGAAAGAAAATTATTTTTATTGATATCATAATCCCAGCCAAAAGTATACCGGCCATTTAGCATATTGTTATTGGTATTTGCCTGCTGATTGGTTAGAATTTCGTCATTCCCAATATTCCTGGTGATTTGAGTGTTCTGATAGCTTCCTGTAGTATTATACCCGGCCCGGCCACGGCCACCTAAAGAAAAGCCCATTTTTCCGGTTTTGTAACTGCCATTTAAACCCAGATTAGAACCTCGCAAACCGGTTGCTGCATCAATAGTTAATGATCCTCCCTGCAGCGTATTTTTCTTCGTAATGATATTTATTATCCCTGCAGATCCTTCTGCATCATACTTTGCAGAGGGAGACGTAATTACTTCGACAGACTTAATCATTTCAGAAGGAATTTGCTTCAGGGCATCGGCAATACTTCCGGCTGTTATGGTAGAAGGACGATTATTGATTAAAACCTTTACGTTCTGACTTCCGCGCATGGAGACATTGCCATCCAAATCAACGGAAAGCATTGGCACTTTTCGCAGTACATCGGTGGCATCCCCGCCACGATTACTGATGTCATTTTCCGCATTGTAAACAGTTCGGTCTACTTTTTCTTCGATTAAAGCCCGCTGCGCTACGATGGTGACTTCCTTCAAAGCTTTAGCACTCGGGTTGAGCTTGATTGTTCCAAGCGTCACATCAGCAGTATTGCCACCAGCTTTTACATTCGCAATGGTTTTAGTTTCATAGCCAATAAAAGACAGAATAAGCGTATATGTTCCGGAAACAATATTGGAAACTATAAACACTCCTTTCTCGTTTGTTAAAGCGCCTTTAACAGGTTTATTGGTAGCAGGGTCCGTCAGGGTGATTGTAGCAGAGGGAACCGCCCGGTTGTCCCTTGCATCTATTATTGTGCCGGTTATACGCCCATTTCCCTTTTGCTCTGGACCGGTGCCAGGGGGCACCTGCGCCTGTACATGCCCGAAAAAAGCAACCATTGCCAGGAGAATTAATGTTTTTTTCATATCTTTTTTACTGAGGAATTGAGTAAAAATATTATTCCCGTCTTTACAAAATCAGAAGTATATACCATCGGTGTAAATGTTGCGGCTAACTCCGAAAATATTGCGATGTGCTTAGAAGATATGGTATTAGATTGTCAACGTGTTGAAGGTCACTGGTATGCAGGAACGGAAAAAGAATAAGGGGGATTAATTGACTTTTCCTATTAGTTTATTAATCACGTCGCCATAGGTTTCACCAACAGAAAACTCAATGTCACCTATAAAAACACTATTTTTTCTGATAGCAGTAATGGCAGCTTTTAAAACAATAACCGACTTATGAATCCTGATAAATTTCGGTGCAGGTAGCAGTTTTTCAATTCCGCTAACAGTGCTGCGGAAAATGATGGGTTTATCTGAACTGTTTAGTTTGATTTTCACATAATCCTTTAAACCCTGAATGTAGGATATATCATTGTAATGGATTTTAATAAGGCTATAATCAACATTTATGAAAAAAAAGTCGGGCTCTTCGGAGGCAGTCTTTTGTGTTTCTGTCTTCAATTGATGAAGCTGCAGCGCCCTATCACATGCCTTAAGAAATCTTTCCATAGGAACAGGTTTTAACAGGTAATCTACCACCTCCAATGCAAACCCTTCCACAGCAAACTCCCGATAGGCAGTTACAAAAATCACCATCGGTCTTTTTGATAAGCTTTCTATGAACTGCAAACCTGTTAAACCAGGCATCCGAATATCAACGAATATCAAATCCACTTCATTTTCCTGCAAGGCTCTGATCGCATCAAACGCATTTCTACAGCTCGCTACCAACTTTAAGTAAGGAACTTTACTAATGTTATCTGCCAATAAGCTCAGGGCCAAGGCTTCATCATCTATAGCAATACAGTTAAGCATATTCAAGAACTAAA
>JAQGMQ010000829.1 GCA_028292305.1 Rhodoferax sp. | reverse complement strand
GGGAGTGAGTTGCAGCTCTTCGCCCGCGACCACGATGCGGCCCTGGTTGGGCTTTTCGAGCAGGTTCAGGCAGCGCAGAAACGTGCTCTTGCCCGAGCCCGAGCTGCCGATGATGCTGATCACGTCGCCCGCGTGCGCCGTGAGCGACACACCCTTCAGCACCTCGTTGTCGCCGAAGCGCTTGTGGATGTTGTTGGCCAGCAGTTTGAGGTTGTTGTCGGTAGTCATGGCGGGCAATTGGGGCGAGGCGGTAGCGGCGGGAACAGAGGACATGGCGATCAGGCGCTCAGCAGGTTGCCGGTGCGAAACGGCACGCTGCCGGCGATGTTGCCGAGCTTTTCGCCGGCCATCACATAGCGCCTCGCGATGCGCGCATACAGGACGCCGGCGACCTCGGCGCGGGCCACGTGCACGGTGTTGTTGATGGGGTCGATGATTTCGGCCACGGTGTCGCCGATCTCCAGGCGTTGACCGACGGCGGCGGCGAACACGACGATGCCGGGCACCGGCGTCTCCACCGTCTGCGAACCCGAAAGCGGCGTGGCGGCGCAGGGCAGGGCGGGCAGCGTGGGGGCCGGCCCGGCAACCACGCCCAGGTGCTGCAGGTAGCCGAACAGCGCCTGCGCGTCATGCTGCCCGAGCGCGTGGGTCACGTCGGCCTCGCCGCGCAGTTCGATGGTGGCGCTGGCGCAGGCCTGGGGCAGGGCGTCGGCGGGCAGGTCGGCGGGCAGCTCGGCGGCCAGGGCCTCGGCCAGTTGCCACCAGTGGCCCGACAAGCCTTCGTCGAACGACAAGCCGCCAGAATTCTTGGCCAACAGCACCGCCTGCGCGCCGAGCAGTTGGGCCAGCGGCTCGATCCTGGGCCAGCACGGCGTTTCGGTGTAGATGTGCACCGGGGCTTCGAAGTCGCAATGCAGGTCGAGCACGACGTCGGCATCGAACGACAGCGCGACCAGCCGTTTGCGCAGGCTTGCGAGCTCGGTCTTGGGTTGCCAGGCCTGCAGGTATTCGGCGACGGCCTGGCGCACGGTGGCGGTGTTCCTGGCGGCGTCGGCACCGAGCTTGCCGCGCACCTGCGGCAGCACGGCGGCGCACAGGTCGGGGTAGTGGCGGTTGAAGTTTTCGGAGGTGGCCAGCTCGAAGCGGCCCATCGGCTTGTGGTCGATCTGCTGGGCCAGGCCGATCGGGTTGGCCACCGGCACCAGCACCACTTCGCCTTCGATCTGGCGCGTGGCGTCGGCTTTTTCGAGTAGCGCGCGCAGGTGGTGGGCGGCCAGCATGCCGGGGATTTCATCGGCGTGCAGGCTGGCCTGGATGTACACCTTGGGCCGCGCGCCGGGCGTGCCGAAGTGAAAGCTGGTGAGGGTTTTCTGGCTGCCGAGGCTTTGGCTCAGGAGGGGATGGTCGGTGCGCTGCATGGTGATGTTGAAAGCGGACCCGGCGCGCGGCTCAGCCTTTGCGGGGTCCCAGATAGCCCAGGAAATGCCGTTCGGCAACCCGGAAGAAAGCGATCAGGCAGAACGTGGCCACGAGATAGATCGCGGCGGCGGCCAGGTAGGCCTCGAACGGCAGGTAGAAGTCGGAATAGATGCGGCTGGCCGCGGCGGTCACGTCCAGCAGGCCGGGCACGGCGCTGGCGAGGCTGGTGCTTTGCAGCATCATCACCACTTCGTTGCTGTAGGCCGGCAGCGTGCGGCGCATGGCGCTGGGCAAGACCACGCGCAGCAGGATCTGAAAGCGGCTCATGCCGAAGGATTGCGCGGCCTCGATCTCGCCGGCGCTGGTCTCGCGGATCGAGCCGGCCAGCATCTCGGCCGTGTAGCCCGCGGTGTTCAGGCTGAAAGCCAGCAGCGCGCAGAAGAACGGTTCCTTGAAATGCGTCCAGGGCCAGAGGGTGTCCCAGCGGGCCTGGATCCATTCGAGCTGCGCCAGGCCGTAATAGATCATGTAGACCTGGATCAGCAGCGGCGTGCCGCGGATCACGAAGGTGTAGGCGCCGACGATGCGCTGCAGCAGCACGCTCGGGCCGGTGAGTGCCAGCGCGAAGATCAGCGCCATCACCGCGCCCGCGGCCAGCGAGGCGAACAGCAGGCCAAGCGTGGTCAGGATGCCTTCGCCGTACAGCGCCAGGCTGTCGGGGGTGAAGATGACTTCCCAGTTCATAACACCACCCTTTTGGTGCCGAGGCTGTAGCGTTCGTTCAGGCGGCGCAGCACGACCAATGAGATCCAGGTGTAGACCAGGAACAGCCCGGCGGTGAACAGGAAGAACGCGAACGGCGAACGCGTGGCCGCGCTGGCCTGCTTGGCGAGATAAGTCATCTCCTGCAGACCGATCAGGCTGACCAGCGCGGTGGCCTTGATCAGCACCAGCCAGTTGTTGGTGAAGCCGGGCAGGGCATAGCGCATCATCTGCGGCGCGGTGATGCGGATGAAAGCCTGGCGCGGCGACATGCCGTAGGCCATGGCGGCTTCAGTCTGCCCGTGCGGTATGGCCAGCATGGCGCCGCGGAAGGTCTCGGTCATGTAGGCGCCGTAGATGAATCCGAGCGTGAAGGTGCCGGCGAAAAAGGGGTTCAGGTCGAGTGTGGCCTCGCTGCCGGCCAGCTCGAGCAGATTGTTGATGCCGATGGTGCCGCCGTAATACACCAGCAGCATCAGCACCAGATCGGGAATGCCGCGGATGACGGTGGTGTACAGCGTGGCCGGTATGCGCAAGATGGCCCGGTCGGACATCTTGGCCAGCGCGCCGACCATGCCGAGTGCCACGGACACCACGAGTGCGGCCAGCGAAACGCCGACCGTGAGCACCGCGCCGTACAGGATCGACCAGTAATAAGCAGTCAAGAGAGGGCTACCCTGTGCGCGAGGAGACGCATGAAAGAAGGTCGCAAGATGGCGAGATACTTGTGAGGGCGTCAAGAAGAAGGGACCCACCGGGCCCCTTCATCAACTGCCTGGCTTACTTGCCGTAGACGTCGATCTTGAAGTACTTGTCGTTCAGCGTCTTGTAGGTGCCGTTGGCGCGGATGGCCTTGATGGCGCCGTTCAGCTCTTCCTTCAAAGCCTTG
>JAQGMQ010000817.1 GCA_028292305.1 Rhodoferax sp. | reverse complement strand
GCGGCCAAAGGCCTGGCCGCAAGCCCACCTGCCGCTGTCGCAACAACTCGGCACCTGCTACCGCCGCGAGCAGCAGCATGCCCAGGCCCATGAACGCAAAACCTTCGTAGTCACCGGGGCCGGTAGGCTGGTTACGCAGCACCAGCGACCAGATCACGTCGGGATCGAACAAGGTCACCAAATTGAGGCGGTACAGGCCGAAGCCGACCAGACCAACTTCGGACCCGAGCATGAAATAACCGGCGGCCCACATGACCAGCACGATGCATACATTGGCCACCAGCAAGTGGGTCAGCACCATGCGGGTCGAGGCCTGGCGCAGCAGCCGGCGCTGCAGCAGGTCAGCGGCCCAGATGGCCCACACCATCACGAGGATGTAGGCATGGATGAGCGTGGTCAGCAGCAGCAGCGCCAGCCAGCGGCGCGACGAGAATTGCTTCGCGAAATAGAGCCACAGCCCCGCCAGCAGCAACCAGTGCGCCACCAGCGCAAAGTGGCCCTGCACGATGCGGACCAGGCAAGGCGGTGCGATGGTGAAGAAGACGCTGCAGACCAGTGCCAGGCGCTTGTCGGCCGTGAACCGGCACAGCAGCTTGAACGCAAAAAATGACTGCAGACACAGGCATGACAACAGCCACAGGCCGAGGTACTGGAAGTTGTCTGGCAGCCATCCGCTAAAAGGTTTGAAGATCAGCGCCAGCAGCGGGATCGAATCGGTGAAGACCACCGAGCTGCCGATCTCCATGCCATAAGCGGTGTTGGCGCCGAGAGGCCATTGCAGCCAGGGCGAATGGCGAAAAAACTGCCAACCGAGCCAATGCGTGGCCGGGTCGCCGGCCATCAGCCAGTCGGTATAGCCGGGCCGAAGGATCTTGCCACCGCGTATCGCCAGGAACAACACCAGACCGATCAGCAACGCCGCTGCGCCATGCCACTGGATGCCGCGGCGCGCCTCGGTCGAAACCGTCTCTTCTTTTTGGTTCATCTAGATTCCAGGCCTTGCGCGCGCGCTCCTTCGTCAACCATTGGCGTGGGCGGCAATGGCGCCGCAGCCAGTCTGGCCGCATGTGCCCGCGAAGGCGCAAAACCCTTCAACAAATACAGCGGCCGGTGCTTCACCTCGTTGAACACGCGCCCCAGGTATTCGCCCAGCGCCCCGATGGCCACCAGTTGCACGCCGCCCAGGAAAAGAATCGCCACCATCAGCGACGGATACCCGCGCACCGGGTCGCCGTGGGCCACGGTGCGGTAGACGATGACGGCGGCGAACGCAAAGCCGAGCAAGGCAATCACGAAGCCGACATAACTCGCCAGTTTCAAAGGCGCGATGGTGAACGAGGTCAGGCCTTCCACCGCCAGGTTCCACAGCTTCCAGTAGTTCCACTTGGTGATGCCGGCGGCACGCGGGTCGCGGCGGTACGGCACGGCCACCGAGGGGAACCCGATCCAGGCGAACAGGCCCTTCATGAAGCGGTGGTGCTCGCGCAGTTCAAGCAATGCGTCCAGAGCGCGCCGGCTCAGCAACCGGAAGTCGCCGGTGTCCTTCGGGATCTCGATGCGGCTGGCGCGTTGCACCAGGCGGTAGAACAGCTTGGCCGTGAGCTTCTTGACCCAGGTCTCGCCGTCGCGCGCAACCCGCTGCGCATACACCATGTCGAAGCCGCTCTGCCATTGGCGAACGAGTTCGGGAATGAGTTCGGGCGGGTCCTGCAGATCGGCGTCGATCACCACCACGGCATCACCCACGGCCTTGTCGAGGCCCGCGGTCAGCGCGATCTCCTTGCCGAAATTACGCGACAGGTCAACGACGGTGACGCAAGGGTCGTCGCGGCGCAGCGCATGCATGACCTCCAGCGTCCGGTCCTTGCTGCCGTCGTTGACATAGACGATCTCATAGCCGCACCCCAGGCCCTGCAGCACGGCGAGCATGCGCTGCTGGAACACCGGCAGCACTTCTTCCTCGTTGTAGGCGGGCACCACCACGGACAACACGAACGGCGTGGCGCTCATGGTGCCGACCCCGCGACGCCGTCGACCCGCGGGAACACCCAGTAACGCATCAACAGAAAGCTCACGCCCATCATCGGCACGACGACCACGATCCACGCAATGGACGTGGGCAATCTGGCCAGATCGGCAAGGCGGCCAACACCCACCGACAGGCACAGCAGCGCGGCCGAGGCCACGCACCAGCGCTGCAGCGAACGCGGGCGGGCCTTGAACGTCCAGCGCGACTGCATCAGGTAGGAAAATCCGTTTGCGACCAGGAAGGCCAGCCCGTTGGCCAGTGCCAGCGGCGCGCCGAACCGATTGGACGCCAACCACACCACACCGAGATGCAGCAAGGTGCTGCACACACCGGTCATGCCGAACCGGGCGACGATACCGAGGTCCGTCATGGCTCAGGCCGGGTTGGGTGTGGCAATGGCCATGATCGACAACCCGAACGGCAAGCCGCCCGCGTCAAGCATGCGGCATTCACTCTTGAACAGGCCATACAGGAACTGGTTGCCGATCGGCAGGTCGGTCTTGGCTGGCGGCTCGACACCCGGCTCGGCGCTGCGGGCGAGCCAGCGCGACATGAACCGCACCGCAGCAGCCGGCGGAAACAGCACCGAGTTGAAATAACTGGCCCACGTGACCGTGAAACCGGCTTCCTGCAGCAGTTCCGTCAGACGGGGTTTGGAATAACGGCGGAAGTGGTGCAGATGCACATCGTGCGCACTCCACAGCCATTGGTAGGCCGGTACCGACACCACCAACCGGCCGCCGGGGTTGAGCAGGCGGCGCACCGCCTTCAAGGCTTCGGCATCACCCTCGATGTGCTCCAGCACGTCGAACATGCAAACCGCGTCGAAGCTGCCGATGTCGCGTGGCAGGCCGTTCGGCAGACGCCCGTCGTGCACCGGAAAGCCGCGCGAGGCCGCGAAGTCGCGTGCGAATTCACTGGTCTCGATGCCCACCACCTGGCCGAAATCACTGAGCATCTGCAGGTTGGAGCCGGTGCCGCAGCCGATCTCGAGCAGGCGGCCGACCGCGCCAACTCGGCGCTTGATGACATGGTGCAGGATTTCTCGCCGGCCGCGGTACCACCAATGGTCTTTCTCATGGGCGAGCATCTCGCGAAAGGCTTCTTCGTTCACAACACAATCCGTTATCAGTGGGCCACAAGCTGGGGAGCCAAGGTCCGGGAACGAACTTTGGGAGCTGGCGATCTTACTAGACTAGACCTTTGCCGCCGGCGCCGACATGGCCCCGTCGCGCAGCCGGCTCGCCGGAAACACCACCGCGAACCGCGAGCCCTGGCCCGGTGTGCTGTCGATGCGCAACTCGGCGCCATGGCGTTGCGCCACGTGTTTGACAATGGCCAGGCCCAGCCCGGTGCCGCCGGTCTCGCGCGACCGGCTGGTGTCGACCCGGTAGAAGCGCTCGGTGAGGCGCGGAATGTGTTCGGCGGCGATGCCCGGGCCGGTGTCCTTCACCGAAAACTCGGCGCGGCCATCGGGCAGCGACTGCCATTGCACGTCGATCTCGCCGCCGGCCGGCGTGTAGCGGATCGCGTTGCTGACCAGGTTGGACATCGAACTCAGCAACTCGCTCGAGATGCCGGCGATTTCGGTCGCAGGCAGAGCGCCGAAGCGCAGCACGTGTGGCCGCGCCTGGCCCGCCGTGAGCAGGGCCGACAAGGCTTCGGCCTCGTGCGCGCATTCGCCCAGCAGCTTGCGCACCGGGATCCAGTCGCCCGCGCCCGGCAGCGGGCTGCCCTCGATGCGCGACAGCGTCAGCAAGTCCTGCACCAGCGACTGCATGCGTTCGGCCTGCTGCGCCATGTGGTCCAGGTAGCGCGCCCGCTCGGGCTCTTCCAGCGGCAGTGTCTGCAGCGTCTCGACGAAGCCGGACAACACGGTGAGCGGCGTGCGGATCTCGTGCGACACATTGGCCACGAAGTCGCGGCGCATGGCCTCGGCCTGCTCCAGCGCGGTGACGTCGTTCGACAACAGCAGCCGGCGGCCTTCGCCATACGGGTACAGATGCACCGCCAGCCGCACCGGCCGCGACAGCGTGCTGTTGCGGCCGGGCATGTGGATGCCGCGCTGCAAGCCGTCGGTCTGGGCGAAGCCCGCGGCAAACGCCGGCTCGCGCACCAGGTTGCCGATCAGTTGCTGCACGTCGCGCTGCGGATCGAAGCCGAAGTGTTCTGCCGCCATCTGGTTGCACCATTCGATGCGGCCATCGCGGTCGAGCAGCGTCACGCCATTGGGCGATGCCTGGATGCCGGCCAGGAACTCCTGCAGGCGGTGTTCGCTGTCCTTGTTTTGTTGCTCGGCCTGGCGCAGCAGGCGGCGCATGCGGTCGCAGGCTTCACCCCACAGGCCGCGCATCTTCGGCGCATCGGCGGTGCTGCCGGTGCGCAGCCAGCGGATCACGCGCGCGCCGCGCAGCAGGTCGATCGCCAGCCAGGCAATGCCTGCCAGCAGCACGCCAACCAGCGCACCGCGTTCGGCCATGGCGTGCCAACCCAGCGCCGCGCCGGCCAGCTGGAAAATGAAAAAACTCAGGATACGCAACCACATGGGCGAACGGCCATCGGAGCCAGGCCGATGGCATCAAGCATCAAACAAGGCGTCAGGCCGCGGCCGACGAAGAGGCCAATGTCGCGGCTGGCTGCGGCTGCACCTGCGCCGTGATGCGGTAACCCGCGCCGCGCACGGTCTCGATCATGGTACCGCCGCCACCCAGCGCTTCACGAAGGCGTTTCACATGCACGTCCACCGTGCGCTCTTCGATGAAGACGTGGTCGCCCCACACGCGGTCCAGCAGTTGCGAGCGGCTGTGCACACGTTCGGCGTGTTGCATCAGGTAATGCAACAGCTTGAACTCGGTCGGGCCCATCTTCAGCGGCTGGTCCTGGAAGGTGACGCGGTAGGTCGACGCGTCCAGCACCAGCGCCCCGATGGTGACCG
This sequence comes from Rhodoferax sp., assembly GCA_028292305.1. GTDB lineage: Bacteria > Pseudomonadota > Gammaproteobacteria > Burkholderiales > Burkholderiaceae_C > Rhodoferax_B. The sequence goes on along the minus strand of JAQGMQ010000817.1, from coordinate 560 downwards.
TGCCGCCGGCCTGCTCGGGCGCGCGGCGACGCAGCACGGCGCGGATGCGGGCCAGCATTTCCTTGGTCGAAAACGGCTTGGCGATGTAGTCGTCGGCGCCGGCATCGAGCCCGGCCACGCGGTCGCTCTCGTCGCCGCGCGCGGTCAGCATGATGATCGGTACGGCCTTGGTGCGTGCATCGGCGCGCCATTTGCGGGCCAGCGACAGACCGCTTTCGCCGGGCAGCATCCAGTCGAGCAGGATCACGTCGGGCAGCACGGCGTCGAGCTCGCACTGGGCCGTCACGCTGTCCATCGCCCAGGTCGGCTGGAAGCCGCTGTGGCGCAGGTTGACCGCGATCAGCTCGGCAATTGCCGGCTCGTCTTCGACGATCAGGACTCTTGGCATTTTCATGGCGTTGAGATTCCTTTGGTCACTGAACCGCGTTCTCTACTTCGGCCATGGTGGTGTGCCGCACGTCGGCGCCCTTGACGATGTAGATGATGCATTCAGCCACGTTCTTGGCATGGTCGCCGATGCGTTCGATCGCCTTGGCAATGAACAGCAAGTCAAGGCTCGA
>JAQGMQ010000804.1 GCA_028292305.1 Rhodoferax sp. | reverse complement strand
GATCCTGCAGGTCGTCCTCTTTGCGGGCTACACCTTCATCCTGAGCCGTGTGCGGCCCAGCCACGTGCCCGGCATCCCGAAAGACGCGCGTACGCTCTCCGGCTTCGCGCTGTGGATGAAGTGCCTGCGCGGCATCCTGCCGGCAGGCGTTCTGATCTTCGCCGTACTTGGCAGCATGGGTGGCATCCCCGGCATCGACACCGCGATCTGCACGCCAACCGAGGCCGGTGCCATGGGTGCGGTCGGCGCCTTCATCCTGGCAGGCATCAACCGCCGCCTGAATTGGGAGATGATCAAGGAAGGCATGCTGAGCACGATGCGCCTGACCTCGATGGTGGTGTTCATCATGATCGGCTCGCGCGTGTTCTCGCTGGTGTTCCAGGGCGTCGACGGGGCGATCTGGATCGAGCACATGCTGACAGGTCTGCCGGGTGGCCAGATCGGCTTCCTGATCGTCGTCAACCTGTTCATCTTCTTCCTGGCCTTCTTCCTCGACTTCTTCGAAATCGCCTTCATCATCCTGCCGCTGCTCGGCCCGGTGGCGGCCAAGCTCGGCATCGACCTGGTGTGGTTCGGTGTGCTGCTGTGCGTGAACATGCAGACCTCGTTCATGCACCCGCCGTTCGGCTTCGCGCTGTTCTACCTGCGCGGCATTGCCGACACCCTGTTCAAGAACGGCGCCCTGCCCAAGAAGGTCGAATCGAAGGACATCTACCTCGGCGCGATCCCGTGGGTCGGCATGCAACTGCTGCTGGTGGCCATCGTGATCTTCTTCCCCCAGACCGTCACCGTGTTCCTCGACAAGGAAGCCGTGGTCGACACCGACAAGGTGCAGCTGGAGATGCCCGCCGAATCGCAAGGCCAGGGCGCGGGCGGCATCAACATGGAAGACCCGTTCAACACGCAAGGCCCGGCGAACGGCGCCTCGGCACCGGCTGAGCCAGCCGCGCCGGACGCGCCGCTCGAGATGCCCGCCGAGCCCGCCTCCGCCGCCAAGCCGTGACGACGCAGCCCGAGGCCGCGCCCCAGATTCTCGAAAGCCCGGCCTACCCGCCACTGGTGCGCACGCTGGCCGTGGTGCTGGTGGTCGACATGGTCGGCTTCGGCCTGTGGAGCCTGCCCGCCCTGCGCAGCACCGCCTGGTCGGCGGCCAGCCTGGCCGTGGTGGCCGCCGCGGCGCTGTGCGTGGTTTGGGTCGGCTACTGGATCGTCTACAGCCGCACCCGGCTCGAGGGCGACGTGCTCACCCAGACCTGGCTTTGGAACAAGCGTGAAGACGCGGCCAATGCGTCGCAACTCAAGCTGGTGCACTGGCCCTGGCTGCAACGCATCGTCGCGCCACGGCTCCTGGTGCGCCGGCGCAATGGCGCGGTGACATGGTTCCACGCGGCGGATGCACGGCTGCTGATCGGGTTTGCAGAGCGCGTTGCGGCGCGCAGTATGCCGGGGAGCAAGGCCGAGGCCGCTTAGACATCTGAAGGCACGGATTGCGGCAGCACGGCATAGCCGCTACACTGACATTAACGTAACCCTTAACGGATACCACCAAATGTCATTACGTGCCTCGGACATTGTCCCCATCAGCGAAGCCCGTGCCCGCCTCACCGAGCTGGCCGAAGACGTGGTCGGCAGCGGCTCGGAGAAGGTATTGACCAAGAACGGCGCAAGTTATGTCGCCCTGGTCGATGCCCGCCGACTCGACTACTACCATGCGCTAGAAGCGGAACACGCCAACCTGGTCTTGGCCGACGACGCCATCACCGGCCTTCGGCAAGCGCTCGCGGGCCAATTCGTCTCCGACGAAGCGCTGGACCGTGCGCTTGGGCTCCCCGCAACTTCGTGAGCATTCCCGCCAACGCCAGAGTACGGGCCGCACCCAACTTCCTGAGTTGCCTGGAAGCCGCACACAGCTTCATGGAAGAGCAGGACGCTTCTTCGGCCGCCGCGCGCTTCAGCAAATTGCAGGCCGAGCTGCTGAGGGCCCGCACTCTGATTGCGTTCGCGCCAACCAGCGGCAGGCCAGCCCGCTTTCTTGACGCCCGGTCCGGCTGGGGGCAGTTCCAGGCCGAAGAAGCCAAACAGTTGGCGCGTTCCTTGGGCATGCCCGATCTGCGGGAACTCGTGCTGTCCCGCCATATCGTCCTGTACGCCCACGCCACGCATGAAGCGGTACTGCTTTCGCTGCGGCACGAACGTCAGCTGGCGTACCGCCTGTCAGGCGCCTCCAACTGAATTGACAGGCAAGAAAAAGCGCCGGACATGCCGGCGCTCTCCTTGCAATTCAGCGTTGATTACAGCTTCTGCTGCTGCATGAACCGGTCGAACGTCCCTTCGGTGAACCGGAACCAGGCGTTCTGGTCAGCCAGAAATTTCGACCAGTCGGGGTAGATCTTCTTCCATTCCGGATTGCTGTTGTTCAGGTCCGAATAGATCTGCTGGGCCGACTTGAAGGCGGCGTTCATCACGTCTTGCGTGAACGGGCGCAGCTTGGTGCCCGAGCCGACGAGTTGCTTCAATGCGACCGGGTTGCGCGCGTCGTACTTGGCCGTCATGGTGATGTTGGCGTGCGAGGCTGCGGTTTCGACGATGGCCTTGTTTTCAGCCGACAGACCTTCCCAGGCCTTGGTGTTGATGTAGAAGTCGAGCTCGGGGCCGCCTTCCCACCAGCCGGGGTAGTAGTAGAACGGCGCGATCTTGTTGAAGCCGAGCTTCTGGTCGTCGTACGGGCCGACCCATTCCAGCGCGTCGAGCGTGCCCTTTTCCAATGCCGGGTACAGGTCGGCACCGGGGATGGATTGCGGGATCACACCGAAGGGTTCGAGCACCTTGCCGGCGAACGGGTTGGTGCGGAACTTCAGGCCCTTGAGGTCGGCGACCGACTTCACTTCCTTGCGGAACCAGCCGCCCATCTGGGCACCGGTGTTGCCGCCGGGCAGGTTGATGATGTTGTACTTGGCGTAGATCTCGCGCATCAGCTTCATGCCGTTGCCTTCGTACATCCAGGCGTTCATCTGGCGTGCGTTCATGCCGAAGGGCACGGCGCAACCTAGGCAGAAAGTGGGGTCCTTGCCATAGAAATAATACGGCGCGGTGTGGGCCATTTCAACAGCTGCTGACTGCACGCCGTCGACCACGCCGAACGCGGGCATCAGCTCGCCGCCGGCATGCACCGAGATCTGGAACTTGCCGCTGGTCATGTCGCTCACCTTCTTGGCGAACACTTCGGCCGTGCCGAAGATGGTGTCGAGCGACTTCGGAAAGCTGGAAGCCAGGCGCCAGCGGATGGCGGCCTGCGCGTGCACGGCCGGGGCGATGCCAGCGGCGAGCACACCCGCGATGCCGGTGTGCTTGATAAGGGAACGGCGGTCCATTCAAATTTCTCCCATGGCTGAATCAAAAAAGCCGTCCCTCTTTTGAAGAGACGACCGGCTGGTTGTCCGACGAATTGTAAGAAGCGATCAGTACTCGACAGCTGCGGGTGTTCCCCGGCAAATAGGTCGCCTTGGCGCCAAAAAACGCGCCGTTTTTATGCTACCAATTTCAGAGCGGCCTGAGCCTTTTCAACCAGCGCCGGAAACCGGGCCTGGATCGACTTTTCGATGCCCGCC
>JAQGMQ010000795.1 GCA_028292305.1 Rhodoferax sp. | reverse complement strand
GGACGCGCGGGATGCGCCGCCAGCGCTGGTGGTGTTCGAAAGCTGGCTGGTAGCCCGCGCGGCCGAGGCGGCGGGCCAGGCCTGAACTTCACTGGCCGAAGCGCGGGCCGTGTTGCAGGAACGCAGTTTCCTCGGGCGTGTCGATGCGGCCCAGCACCTGGTTGCGGTACGGGAACCGGCCAAAGCGCGCGACGAGGTCGCGGTGCTCGCGCGCGGAGTCCACGCTCTGCAACACCGTGGGGCGCACGGTGGGCGGCGCGGCTTCGGCCAGCGTGGTGAAGTAGCGCACGCCGCGTTCCTGCAACAGGCGGTCTTCGGCGTGCATCAACGGCATCGCCAGGAACAGCCGGCCGGCCAGCGGCAGATCGGCGTCGAGACCGCGGTCCAGCGCGTCCAGTGCCAGGCCCTGCGCACGGGCATCGCCGGCAAACGCGCGAGCCGTGCCGCGGAACACATTGCGCGTGAACTGGTCGAGCACGATCAGCAGCGCCAGCCGCGCCATCGGCTTCACCTCCCAGCAGCCCAGGCCGCCGGCAAGCGCGTCGTGCACGCGGGCGCCGAAGCGGGCCGCGATCTGCGCGTCGAGCGCCTTGCTGCTGATCCACCAGCGTTTGCTGGTCGCCTTGTCACTGGGCCAGCCTTCGGTGAGCGCATCGCCGAGCCAGAATCCGACGACGTCGGTGACGCCAGGTTCATGCACGGCGGGCAGTGAAGCGTCGGATGGCAATGTCATGGGGCGAGATGGTAAGGGCAGGGCTCGAGCGCTGTAGCCAGTCAGCCCGGCCGCGCCGCCGCGTCGCTGCCGGTGATGGTGGCGATCTTCTCCGCGGTGCGCTGCAGTTGCCCCACCAGCTCGGGCACGCGCTCGGGCGGGATGCGGTAGGAAATTGCTGAAACGCTCATCGCCAAAAACGGCCGGCCGTAGCTGGCGGGCACGGCAATGCCCACGGCGGTGATGCCCTCGATCACCGCATTCGCCCCGGTCGAATAACCGTTGCGCCGCGCGTCGCGCACGTTGCGCTGCACGTCGTCGAACGACATGCGGCAAAACCGCGCCAGGTCGGGTCGGTTGGCCTGCATCAGCGCGTCGGCGTCGGCCGCGGGCAGTGCGCCCAACAACGCCAGCCCGGCCATGCTGGCCGCCACCGGCCGGCGCTCGCCCACCGGGACCACGTTCGGCTTGATCGGAAACGCGCCCTGGGCACGCCAGGCACAAACCACGTCGTCGTAGCTGCGCAGCATCAGGTAGACGGTGTCGTTGGTGCTGGCGGCCAGCTCTTCGATGGCGCTGCGGACCTGCGGGAACTGGGCGATCGGGTTGGGCGCGGCCAGGCCCAGCTCGAACATCCCGCTGCCCAGCGCGTAACGCCGGTTCTCGGCCAGCTGCTGCACCAGGCCCGCGGCCTGCAGCGAACGCAGGATGCGGTGCGCCGTGGGGCGGCTCAGGCCGGTGCTGTTGCAAAGGTCCAGTATGCGGACGCCGAGTGCGCCGCCACGGGCCACTTCACGCAGCAGATCGCAGGCGCGGTCGACGGTCTGGGCGCCGGCGGGGGTGTCGGTGTGGGCATGCATGGCGCGAGCATAACCACGCCATGCCAGCGAGTCCATATAACGGACGAAAAACAAGAAAATCTGCAAACATTGGATGGGGACGGTTGGCTGTTATGGCGAAGCAGGCTTGAAATTCCTAAGATTCGCACCGGAAGACAAGTTCATATTCAGGACTTGCGCATCACCTCAGGAGACAAAACCATGGAAATTTCTCGCCGCCTCTGGCTGGCTGCCCTGGCCGCAGCCGCCGTTGCCTGCGCCGGCCCGAGCCTGGCCCAGGGCTACCCCAGCAAACCGATCCGCATCGTCGTGCCCTATGCCGCGGGTGGCCCGGCCGACGTGATGGTGCGGGCCATTGCCCAGAAACTCGGCGATGGCTGGGGCCAGCCGTTCATCGTCGACAACCGGCCCGGCGCCAACGAAATCATTGCCGCCGACCTGGTGGCCAAGAGTGCGCCCGATGGCTACACCTTCCTGGTGGCATCCGACGGCGCCTACAGCCTGAACCAGAACCTCTACCCGAAGATTCCCTACGACCCGGTGCGCGATTTCGAGCCGGTGGCCAAGCTGGCGGTGGGCAACCTGATGCTGGTCACGCGGCCCGACTTCCCGGCCACCAACGTCAAGGAGTTCATCGACTACGTGAAGCAGAACCCGGGCAAGCTGAACTACGGCTCCATCGGCGCGGGCGGGGTGAACCACCTGGCCTCCGCCTGGTTCAACAACATCAACGGCCTGCAGATGGAACACGTGGCCTTCAAGGGCCTGCCGGCCGCGGTGCAGGAACTCATGGCCGGCCGCATCGACGCGATGTTCGCCGTGACCGGTGGCGTGGCGCCTTTCATCGAATCGAACAAGGTCAAGGCCCTGGCCGTGTCGGGCAAGAGCCGCCAGCCCGCGGCGCCCAACGTGCCGACCTTTGCCGAGGTGGGTTATCCCACCTTCGACGCCTCGTATTACTTCGGCGTGGTGGCGCCCAAGGGCACGCCGCCCGAGATCGCCGAGCGCTTCGCGCGCGACATGGGCAAGGTCATCAACGCGCCCGAATTCAAGACCAGGTATCTGCAGCCGTTGGGCTTCGAAGCGGCAGGCGATACGCCGGCGCAGTTCGCGGCGTTCCTCAAGGGCGACCGCGAACTCGGCGCGCAGAAGGTCAAAGTCTCCGGCGCGAAGCTGGACTGAGCCCTGTTTTGTCTGCTGCGCGACGAGCCTGTTTCTGCCTTGCTCCTTGCCCCGCCGGGGGAAGGCCGGGATGGAGGCGCGGCGCATCAGGATGGACCGCCGTCCGTCCCTTCGGCACCCAGCCCCCACCCCAACCCTCCCCCGGGAGGGGAGGGAGCGACAGCCCGCACCCGATCGACATCCTCCAAGGCCCTACTGAATGAGCAAACGCACCACCCTTCACTCCGACATCGCCTGGAGCACCGCCGAGGCCATCGGCGTCCACGGCTACGACCTCTGCAACGACCTGATGGGCGAGGTCAACTTCGGCGACATGGCTTTTCTGGAGGTGACGGGCCGCCTGCCCAATCCGAATGAATCACGCCTGTTCAACGCCGTGCTGGTGACGCTGGTCGAACACGGCATCGTGCCGTCGACACTGGCCGCGCGCATGACCTATGCCGGTGCGCCCGAGGCCATGCAGGCGGCGGTGGCGGCCGGGCTGTTGGGCCTGGGCAGCGTGTTCGTCGGCTCCACCGAAGGCTCGGCGCGGATGCTGGCCGCGGCCTTCGCGGACGGCGCGGCGCCCACCGATCTGGACGCGTTGGCACGCAGCATCGTGCAAAGCCACCGTGACGACAAGAAGATCATCCCCGGCCTCGGCCACCCGATCCACAAGCCGGTGGACCCGCGCACGCTGCGGCTGTTCGCCATCGCCGAGCAGACCGGTTTCCACGGCCGCTACGTGGCGCTGATGCAGGCCGTGGCCGATGCGGCCAGCGCGTCTTACGGCAAGCCGCTGCCGATCAACGCCACCGGTGCCATCGGCGCCCTGTGCTGCGAGATGGGCCTGTCGTGGAAGGTGTCGCACGGCCTGGGCGTGATGGCCCGCGCGGTGGGCCTGGTGGGCCACGTGCTCGAAGAGGCGCAGCGGCCGATGGCGATGGAACTCTGGCACCGCGCCGAGGACGAGGCCAGTGAACACGCACGCGGCAAGCTGCGCGGCCAAGCTGGCGCCGGGGAAGCCTGAGCATGCTGACCCCGCTCGAGACCCTGCGGCTGTACCCGCCGCACGCGGGCACGTTGGCGTCCGTATTGCAAGGCCGCGTGGCTGTGGCGGGCACGCGCGAGTGCATCGTTTTTCAGGGCCGTTCCCACAGTTATGCCGAGGTGCTGGCGCAGGTGCGGTGCACGGCCGGCGTGCTGGCCCGCCAGGGCGTGGCGGCCGGCGACCGCGTGGGCGTGATGTCGCCGAACCATCCTTCCAGCGTCTTCCTGTTGTGCGCGCTGGCCTGGCTGGGCGCGACCATGGTGCCCGTCAACCCCGACTACGGCGTGGCCGAGGTGCGTTACGTGCTGGGCCATGCGCAGGTCAGCGGCGTGGTGTGTTCGCCGGCGGCGCTGGCCACCGTGCGAGCGGCGTGCGAGGGGATGGAAGTGGCGCCGTGGTTGCTGGTCAACGAAGCCGCCGACGGCGTGGATCTGCCAGCCTTGTCATCGCTCGTTGACGCGTGGCGCGGTGAGCCGCCGCCGCCGCAGACCGATGCCGACGCCACCTGTGTGTTCATCTACACGTCGGGCACCACCGGCTTCCCCAAGGGGGTGATGCACAGCCAGCGCAGCCTGGTCACGGCGGGAGAAGGTTTTGTGGCGCGCATGTTTTTGCAGCCGGAGGACCGGCTGCTGTGTGTGCTGCCGTTGTTCCACGTCAACGCAATCTTCTATTCATTGGGCGGGGCGTTGGCCGCTGGGGCCACGCTCATTCTGGAGCCGAAGTTTTCAGCCTCGCGCTTCTGGCAGGTGGTGTTCGACACACGCGCCACCGAGGTCAACACCATCGCTGCGGCCAGCGCCATCTTGATGCGCCGGCCGCGCAGCGAATTCGTGCCGGGGCACCAGCTGCAGAAGATCTACGGCGCGCCGTTCGATGCCGAAACCTACCGCGTCTACCAGCAGGAATTCGGCGTGGCCACGCTGATCGAAGGTTACGGCATGTCGGAGATTCCGGGCGCGTTGAACAACCCTTTCAATGGCCCGCACAAGATCGGCAGCATGGGCCAGCCGAGCCAGCATCCCGACCCGGCCGTATCGCTGGCCGAGCTGCGCATCGCCAATGATGCGGGCGCGTTCCTGCCCGCGGGCGAGATCGGCGAGCTGGTGGTGCGCACGCCCATGGTGATGCAGGGCTACTTCCGCGATGCGGCGCAGACCAAGGCCGCCTTCCGCGACGGCTGGTTCCTGACCGGCGACCTGGCCTATGTCGACGAAGACCACTACTTCTGGTTCGTCGCCCGCAAGAAGGACATCATCCGCAAGCGGGGCGAAAACATCTCGGGCGCCGAACTCGACCGGGTAGTGGGCAACCACCCGGCGGTGCTGGAGGCCGCGGCGATCCCCGTGCCGTCCGAACTCGGCGAAGACGACATCCTGGTCGCCGTGGTGCTGCGCCCCGGCCAGACGGCCGTGCCGGAAGACATCGCCGCATGGTGCCGCACGCACCTGGCCGCCATCAAGGTGCCGCGCTACGTGGCCCTCGTCGACGCGCTGCCGCACACACCGACGCACCGGGTCGCCAAGTTCAAGCTGCGCGAAGACGCGACGCTGATGCAACGGGCGGTGGATTTGGAACCGCCAAGGTATTGATCGGCGTGGGTCGATGTTGTGCGAGGTGAATGGCAGCCGTGACACGCTGCCGTGGTGAGCGGGATGTATTCTGGGTGCCCCGGGTGATGCGGTTCGGTTAAATAAAGACCCTGCGCCATGACCCTATGTTCTTGGTGGCGGGCCGGCCCTTTTTACAATCGTTCGCATGCAAAAGTCTTCCCTCGTTGCCGCAGCCGTGGCACTCGCGCTGGCCGCCGCCGCACTGGCCTGGTGGGCCGGGCGCGGCGCGGCCGAGACGCCGGTCTACCGCACCGCGCCGATGACGCGCGGGCCGCTGTTGGCCACCGTGGCGGCCAGTGGCGCGGTCAACCCGGTGACGCAGGTGTCGGTGGGCACGCAGGTGTCGGGCCAGATCAAGGACCTGTATGTCGACTTCAACTCCGAGGTCAAGGCCGGCCAGCTGATTGCGCGGCTCGACCCCGAGACCTTCGAGTACCGCGTGCAGTCGGCCCAGGCCGATGTGGATTCGGCGCGGGCCGCGGTGCTGACGGCGCAGGCCAACGCCATGGCCACCAAGGCCGGCATCTCTCGGGCCCAGGTCGACCTGGCCGAGGCCGAGCGCGACCACGCCCGCAAGCAGGATCTGGCCGCGCAGAAATTCATCGCCCAGAGCGAGGCCGACAAGGCCCGCGCGCTGGCCAATTCGAGCCGCGAATCGCTGAAGGTGGCCGAGGCCCAGGCCAATGTCTCGGCGGCCCAGGTGCAGAGCGCCGAGGCCAGCGTGGCCCAGCGGGCGGCGGTGCTGGGCCAGGCGCGCATCGACCTGGGCCGCACGCGCATCACCTCGCCGGTGAACGGCATCGTCATCAAGCGCACCATCGAGCGCGGCCAGACGGTGGCCGCGAGCCTGCAGGCGCCCGAGCTGTTCGTCATCGCGCAGAACCTGTCGGACATGCAGGTCGAGGCCAGTGTCGACGAGAGCGACGTGGGCCGCATCC
>JAQGMQ010000752.1 GCA_028292305.1 Rhodoferax sp. | reverse complement strand
GGATGCTGCTGGCCACCGGGGTATTGATGGCGGTGAGCGGCCTGCCCGCGTGGACCGTGCTGGTCGGCACAGCGATGGTCTTCTCGCTCGGCGGCCTGGCGTTGGGGGTGTTGACGCCGGCGCTGTTCATGGCGCTGCCGCTGCGCCTGGTGGGCCTGCTCGAACACGACCTGCTGCAGGCCCTGCCGCTGTATGTGCTGGTGGGCGCACTGCTGAACCGCCTGCCGTTGATCGACACCTTGTTCCGCGTGGCGCTGCACCTGCTGCGCCGCACGGCCGCCGCGCCGTACCTGGCGGGTCTGGGCCTGGGTGCGCTGCTGGCGCCGATGAACGGCTCGGTCGGTGCCAGCGTGACCATGCTGTCGCGCGCCATGGGGCGCCGCATGCAGGGCTGGGGCATGGCGCCCGAAGCCGGCGCGGCCCTGGTCTGCACGGCCAGCACGGTAGGCGTGGTGGTGCCGCCTTCGCTGGTGCTGATCCTGCTGGGCGACGCGATGCTGCGCGCCCACACCGAGGCCCTGAACGCCAGCCACGGCACGGCGCTGGTCATCGACACGCAGGACATCTTCCATGGCGCGCTCGGCCCTGCCGCCGCGATGCTGCTGCTGTTCGCGGTGCTGACCTGGTGGCTGCACCGTGGTGCCAACAAGGTGCCGGCGGCCGCACCCGATGCGCCGGCTGCCGGGGCCGCGGGCCCGAGCCGAAGCGACTGGGCCATCGCCATCGGCAGCGTCGCCTGCATCCTGGGCCTGCTCGGCGGCGTGACGCTGGGGCTGTTCTACGCGGTCGAAGGCGCGGCCACCGGCGCGCTGGTGTTGTGCGCCTTCGGCCTGGCCAGCCGCAGTCTCACGCGCGAGGTCGGCCGCGAGGTGCTGCGCGACACGCTGGCCACCACCGGCGCCCTGTTTGCGCTGCTGATGGCCGCCACCACCTACACCCTGGTGCTGCGCGCGCTCGGCACCGATGTCTGGATCGGCGATTTCCTGCACAGCCTGCCCGGCGGCAGCCCGGTCGCGCTGGCCGTGGTGCTGGCCATGCTCGGCCTCAGCGCCTTCGTGCTCGACGCCTTCGAGATCATCTTCGTCATCGTGCCCATCGTCATGCCGCCACTGTTGACGCTGGTGCCCGACGCCACCTGGGTCGCCGTGCTGACGCTGCTGGTGCTGCAGATGAGCTTTCTGCTGCCGCCGTTCGGCTACGCCATCCTGATGGCAACCAGCCTGCTGCCCCACACCCTGTCGCCGCGCCGACTGGCCCGCGCACTCGCGCCCTATCTGCTGGTGCAGGCCGCGGTCATTGCCCTGGTGCTGTGCTGGCCCGGCGTGGTGTGGCACACCCGGGCGGCCGCCAGCACCGTGGGCGATGGGCCGGTGTTGTCGGAAGAGGCCTTGCAGAAGCTGCTGGATGCGCAGCGGCCGGAGGCCGAGCCGGAGCCTGAAGCGCCGGAGTTGAAGCCTTAGCCACGTTGCCTTTTCGCCGCCTGCGTTCCGGGCATTCCTCACCAGATGCACGCCCCGACGCCTCCGTGCTCGACATCGACATGCCCACATCGGCGGCATCGAAGCCGCGAAAAAACTGTGCTTGCTGTTTCCCGGCCGCTGCCCGTTGTTGATTGCGATGTCGGGCGTGGTGGCTCTCGGGCCTGTCGAAACATCGAAGGTGTTCGACCCTGTGTTCCCGAAGCCGCTCGACCTGGATGCGGTGATCCGATGCATCAACGCCGCTTGACCCGGCTGTATCAGTCGCCGGACGGCAACGCCGGTTCGCCCAACGCGGCCGCCACCGCCAGCCTGCGCGCGTGCTGCACCCGCTCGCCGATCTGCGGGCCCTTGGCGCCCGCATCCAGCGCCGCCTGCGCCACGCTGGCCGTGTCCACCGACTGCGCCGCGGCCAGCACGGCCATCAGCCTGTCGCGCTGCGGGTAGGCCGATTCTTCCAGCCCGAGTCGGCCGCGCGCATCACACTCGCAGGCCAGCAGGATCTGCGCAAATCGCTGCGGCTTCCTGATCGCGTCGCAGCGCTCCAGCAGGCGCACCAGCGCGGCAGCATTAAGCTCGCCACTGCGGTGGATGTTGCCGTGTTCACGGGCCACGGCGTCGGCGATCTCGCGGCATTCGACCGGCACGCGCAGGCGTTCACACACGCCCTTCAGCAGCTCGGCGCTGCGTCGTTCGTGGTCGATGTGGCGAGGCAACACCTCGGCCGGCGTCGTGCCTTTGCCGAGATCGTGGGTCAGGCAGGCAAAGCGTGTGGGCAGCGGCGCGTCGAGCCGGGCGCTCATGTCGAGCACCATCATCAGGTGGATGCCGGTGTCGACCTCGGGGTGGTATTCGGGGCGCTGCGGCACGCCCCACAGGCGGTCGACCTCGGGCAACAGCCTTTGTAAGGCACCGCAATCGCGCAGCACTTCGAACATGCGCGAAGGCCTGGCTTCCATCAGGCCGCGGGCCAGTTCCTGCCACACCCGTTCGGGTACCAGCGCGTCGACCTCGCCCTCGGCCACCATCTCGCGCATCAGCGCCATGGTTTCCGTGGCGATGCCGAAGTCATGGAAGCGCGCCGCGAACCGCGCCACGCGCAGGATGCGCACCGGGTCTTCGCGGAAGGCGTCGGTCACGTGGCGCAGCACCCTGGCCTGCAGGTCGCGCTGGCCGTGGTAGGGGTCGACGATGCTGTCGAGTGCGAAGCCGTGCGGGCTGGTCACGCCGGCGGCATCGGCCTTGGCGGCGATGGCGTTGATGGTCAGGTCGCGCCGGGCCAGGTCTTGTGTGAGCGTGACGTCGGGCTCGGCATGCACCGCGAAACCGCGGTAGCCGCGCGCGGTCTTGCGCTCGGTGCGGGCCAGCGCATATTCCTCGCGCGTCTTGGGGTGCAGGAACACCGGGAAGTCCTTGCCCACGGGCAGGAAGCCCTGGGCCGCGAGCTGTTCAGGCGTGGCGCCGACGACCACCCAGTCGCGGTCGCGCCGGCCGTCTGGCCGGGCCAGCAGGGCATCGCGCACCGCGCCACCTACGAGATAAATTTGCATCGTGGCAGTTTGCCACGGGGCGCGGCCAACTCACTTCTTTGCCACGTCCGCTGCGGTGCGGTAGGGCTCTTCGAACTGCAGGAAATCGTGCTCGGCCAAGGCGTCGTCGATCCAGGCTTTCACGCCCGGCGCGGCGGCCACGCGTTCGATGTAGGCGGCGATCTCGCTCGGCACCGGCAGCGCGTAGGTGCGCAGCCGCATGCACACCGGCGCGAAAAACGCGTCGGCAATGCTGAAGTCGCCGAACAGGAAATGCTGGTCGCCGCCCGCGCCGGCCTGGCGCGGATACGCCGCCAACAGCCCGCCCCACATCGCCACGAGGCGCGCCACGTCGGCCCGCACGCCGGGCTCGTCGCGCCAGAGTCGTTCGCCGACTTCAGGCAGAGCCGCCTCGATGTTCATCGCGCAGTGGTTGCGCAGGCTGCCAAAGCCCGAATGCATCTCGGCACACACGCTGCGGGCCCGGGCCCGCGCCTGCGGGTCGCTGGGCCACAGGTGGTGGTCGGGGAACAGCTCGGCCAGGGTCTCGCAGATGGCCAGGGTGTCCCACACCGTGAAGCCGTCTTCCATCACCAGCACCGGCACCTTGCCGACGGGGCTGAAGTCGTCGACCGCCTGCTTGAAGGCGGAGCCGGCATCGAAGGAATCGAAGCGCACCATCACTTCTTCGAACGGAATGCCGGCTTGCTTGAGCAGCACCCAGGGGCGCATCGACCAGGACGAATAGTTTTTGTTGCCGACGTAGAGCTTGATCATGGGAACCCTTTTGAAATCAGGTTCACATGCTAGCGCGTGAGGGGCTCGGCATTGATGAGGAAATGGGTGGGCATTGATGAAGGCCCTGGTTCAGACCGCGCCTGGCTGAACGAGGCCCTTCGACAGACTCAGGAGCAACGGGCGGCTGGGTTCAAGGCTTGTGTGTCGAATGCCCCGGCCCGCGGCGGCCGGTGCGGCCGTGCCGCAGGGTGGTTGCCGGGTCCATCGCGGCCAGGTAACGCGGCGCGATGGCGCTCATGGCCGAGGGCGTGATGCCCAGGGACGACAGGCCCGGCATCACGCCGCTGGCGATGTTGGGGACCTGCATCGAGTCGAGGTTGTCACGGGTCATCATCGGCTCGCCGGGCGCCAGCTCCAGCAGGCGCGCCTGCAGCCGGCCCAGGCCAGGCTTCAGGTCGAAGATGGGCCGGCCGCGGCCGTGGTTCACGCCAGCGGCGTGGCCGGCGAACTGCACGATGTCTTTCAGCGTGATGCGTTCCGGGCCACAGGCCTCGTAGGTCTGACCGATGGTTTCGCGGTCCTGCAGCGCGTTGACGATGGCCTGGGCCACGTCTTCCACCCACACCGGCTGGAACCAGCTGCCGCCGCTGGCCAGCGGGATCACCGGGAAGCGGCGTTGCAGCGCGGCGAACATGTTCAGGAACTTGTCGTCTTCGCCGAAGATCACGCTGGGGCGGAACACCGTCAGGTCCAGCCCGTAGGCGGCCACGGCCTGGCGCAGCACGGCTTCGCCGCGGGCCTTGCTGCGCAGGTACATCGACGGCGCGAGTTCGGGCTGCAGGTGCGGCACACCCAAGGCGCTCACGTGGATCACGCGGCGCACGCCGGCGGCGGAACAGGCCCTTGCCAATTTTTGCGGCAGTTCGACATGGGCGCGGGCGAAGGACGCCTCATCGCCATGCAGCTGGGCGACGAGGTTGATGACGGCGTC
>JAQGMQ010000721.1 GCA_028292305.1 Rhodoferax sp. | reverse complement strand
CGCCGGCCTGGTTGTTCATGGAGGACCATTTGCCCGACGCGGTGAAGCTGGCCTGCGGGTTGGTCACGCTGAGCCGGTTCAGCCGCCATTCGCGGGCGCCGTCGCGCTGCACCACGCTGCCGCCGCGGTTCACGGCTTCCATTTCGACCTTGCCCAGCTTGTAGCCCTTGAGGTCGAAGTCGTCGACCACGATGTCCAGGGCCGGCACGCTCTCGGGCGGCGCGTCCAGCAGCGTGTCGACGGCCGTGGTGGCGCTGGGCGCAATGGTCAGCCGGGTCAGGCGCGCAAACACGCGGCCCGGGCCGTTGCCGCCGGCCGGGTGGTATTCGGCATAACCGTTGAGCTCGGTGGCGTCGACATTCGCCTTCCAGGCCGTGTCCTGCTGCGTGGCACCCACCACCACGTTGTGCAGCGTGCGCCCGCCGGTGGTGAACTCCTTGGCGCGCAGGGCCACGCGGGTGGGCAGGTAGGCCTGCATCGGCGGCAATGCGGCCGTGCCGGGGGGCGGCAGGGCCGGCGCGGCGGCGCTCGTGGCGCTTGTGGTGGGGGCCGGGCCAATGGCTGCTGCGGATTTGTCGGGCGACAGCAGGTCTTCCCAGGCATCCACATTCAGCACGTCGAGCGTGACATTGGCCAGCACGCCCTCGGCCGGTGGGGCGGCGGTTTCACCGGTCTGCAGGCCCACGCCGATGGCGCCGCGCAGTACCCGCGGCACGGCGGTGGATATGTCGCGGGTATAGGCCACGGAGACGACGCGCCCGATCTCCAGCGCCAGTTGGTCCTGCAGCGGCGCCTTCGGGTTGGCCGCGGAGGCCGGCGTGAGGCTGCGTTCGATGCGCAGCGGCAGTGTGCTTTCGGCCGTCTTGGTCAGCGGCGGCGGCAGGTTCAGCGCCAGGCCCTGCAAGGAGCTGGTCAGCGTCAGCTCGGGCACGCCGCGCCGAAAGGCCAGCACCGCGTTGTAGGCCGTGCCGCCGCTGCTGTGTTCGGCCAGCCGCGCCAGGCCTTCGAGTTCGCGCGCCTGGCGCAGCCCTTCGGCGGTGATGGTGCCCTGGCCGCGGAACAGCATGGCGGGTTCGGCCCCGGGCGTCGCGGGGGGCTGCACGCCGCCTTCGAACTTCACGTCGCCGCCCAGCACTTTGGCCTGGCCGCCGGCAATGCTGAAGCCGGTTTCGCTGAAGCCGACCACGCCGCGCGCGCGGCCCAGCAGCGGGGTGTCGGGCGCGAGCGTGATGTCGTTGCCGGCCAGCGTCACGCTGCCCTGCACCTTGCTTTTGTCGATGTGGGCGATGGGCAGGCTCAGCTGCAGTTTCAGATCGGCCGTGCCGCTGGCGTTGGCCTGGGCCAGCGCGCCGCCGGTCAGCGCGTTGATCGGCGAGCCGCGCACGGTGGCCAGCATGTCGGTCAGCGGGCCACGCGCGTCGGCGCTGACGTTCACCACCGAATGCGCGAGGTTCGGAATCTCGGCTTCGGCCCGCGACACCGGCAGCGCCGGCATGACCGGCAGGCCCGGCAATGCCGCCGCTCCGCCCAGCTTGCCCGAGGCGCCCTTGACGCGCATCGACACGCGGTCGAAGACCAGGTCGCCGCTCAATTGCGACAGCGGCGGCCAGGGCAGCGCATCGGCCGGCTGGATGCTGCGCGGAATGAATGCGTAGGTGGCGTTCTGCACGCTGGCGGCAATGTTGAACTCGCCCAGTTTCGCGTCGGCAAACGGGAAGTCGTGCAGGTCGCCCTTGACCTTGAATTTGACGCTGTTGGCGCCGCCGGCGATGACGCCGTCGCGCACGTAATGCCGCACGTCGTCGCCCAGCTCCAGCGGCAGGTAGCGGTGCACACGCGTGCCGTTGGCGCGGCTCAGGTTGCCGCTCAGGTCGAGCAGGCCCGGGAAGCGCGAACGGCTGCCGGCCTTGCCCGGGTCGCTGGTGCGCCAGCTGGCCTGGGCCACGCCTTCGGCATCGGCGTTGGCGAACTTCAGGCCGTTCACCTTCAGCGAAAACTTGTCGCCGTCGCTCTGCCAGACCAGGTCGGTGGAGAGGCTGTCCAGCGGCACCTCGGGCTCTTCGAACACGCCGGGGAAGCTCAGCGAACCCTGCGTGATCGCCAGCGAAGCCTTGCCCCCGGCCTGCGTCATGTCGAACTCGACCGTGGCGCCGCGCAAGCCCGGCCGGCCCGTGGGCGGCGTTGGCGTGGTGTGGGTCGGCGCGGGGCTGCCGGCAATCTCCAACTGGCTCACGCGGCCCTTGGCCTTGAAGCTGGCCGGTGCCTCCATGCGGCCCTGCCAACTGGCCTCGATGCTTTCGATCAGACCCTTGGGCGCATAGGTGCCCAGCGCGGCATGGGTGGCGTCGGCCAGCGGCAGCCGGTTGGCGATCTGCGCCAGCGTGGCCAGGTCGAGCCGGTCGGCGCGGAACTGGCCCTGGCCCGGCACACGGCCTTCGCCTTCGAGCACGCTCAGGAACACGTTGCCGCCGGGCCAGCGCAGGCCATCGGCGGTGGTGAAGGCCAGGCCTTCGGTGCTGAATTCGAAGCCGTTGGCCATGCGCCGCCCGCCCACCCGGCCCTGCAGCGAGGCCAGCGCCAACGGCTCGAGCTTGGGCGCCAGCGTCGCGCGCACATCGGCCAGGGCCACGTCGGCCGTGGCCGCCAGCAACTGGCCCTGGCCCACGTCGGCCCACACGCGCACTGCGCCCACGCCCTGCGCCACCTCGGCGCCCAGGTCCAGGTACTCGCGCAGCTGCGACACGTCGACGCGCGGAAAGTCGGCATAGGCCGGGCCGTCCCAGTCTTGCCAGCGGCCGTGGTGCGTGGTCAACAGCGGCTGACGCAGCAGGCCGCGGATGCTGAAACGCTCGCCCCAGCCGGCCGGCGGCGTGGCGTCCAGCCGCATGGCATGGCGGCGGCCGCGGTTGCGCAGCACCAGGTCCACGCCGGCCAGTTCCAGTGGTGGCGCGGCGCGTTGTTCGTCGGTCCAGCGCAGGGTGCCGTTTCGGATGACGACCTCGGTCTGCGCGAACAGCCAGTCGGCCGTGGCGCTGGCGTCGCCAGGTGCGGCATGGGTCACGTCCAGCCCGGCGATGAGGATCTTGCCGTCGGCCCGGCGACGGATGTCGACCACCGGCTGGTCGATCAGCAACTGCTCGAAGCCACGCTTCCACAGCGACGCCGGCGACAGCGCCGCCACCACGCGCGGCAGCAGCAACGCGGTGAGGCCTTCGGCGTCGAGCAGCGACACATCGCGCAGTTCGAACGAGGGAATCAGGCCCGTGGATTGGGCCGAGATGGCACCGATGCGCACGGGTACCCCCAAAGCCTGTCCGACCTTGGCTTCGAGCTGCGGGCGAAATTCGCCGATTCGCGGCACAATCCAGCCGTGCAACGCCCCCCAGGCGATAGCGAAGACCAGCCATGCGGCTGCCGTCAGGCCCAGGCACCAGGGGGCTGCACGGGCAGCCAGTTTGAGCAGGCGCGAGGGTTGAGGCTTTGATTCAGTCATTGGGACACATGGATGCAACAGGAATTATGGCCCCCGGCCTCGCTGGGGGTGCAACATACGACCTTCGGCGCGGCCCCGGGGTTCAACGCATGGGGGTGACGATTTGTTAACCCTTCCGAAGCCTCCGTCTGTGGCTCTTTCTTCGTACTCGCGCTTCGTGCAGCGGCTGCGCCGGCGTTATGCCGACCAGCTGCACCTGCTGCCGCCCGGCCCGCCGGTGCGCGCCACCATGACCGCCGCGCTCGGCGTGCTGCTCGCCTCAGGCCTCGAAGTCGGCGCCGCGCTGCGCACCCTGCGTCAATTGGTGATGGAGCGCCTCGTCACGCTCGACTGCGACGAACAGGCGCCCTTGGCCGTGGTCACACGCGCCGTCACCGAGCTGGCCGAGATCGCCCTGGAAACGGCCAGCACCGAGGCCCGCCGCGAACTCGACCTGCGCCACGGTGCGCCGATCGGGCCCGAAGGCCAGCGCGCCGATCTGTGGGTGGTGGGCATGGGCAAGCTCGGCGGGCGCGAGCTGAACGTGTCGAGCGACATCGATCTGGTCTACATCTACGACCACGATGGGGACACCGCCGGCACGGCCGACGGCCGGGGCCGCATCGCCAACCAGGAATATTTCGCCAAGGCGGTCAAGCTGATGTACGCGCTGGTGGGCGACACCACCGAACACGGCTTCGTGTTCCGCGTCGACCTGATGCTGCGGCCCAACGGCAACTCCGGCCCGTCGGCGGTGTCGCTGGGCGCGCTCGAAGAGTATCTGCAGGTGCAGGGCCGCGAATGGGAACGCTTCGCCTGGCTCAAGAGCCGGGTGGTGGCGCCGCGCAGCTGCATCGTTAACGGCACGGCCCACGAGATGCGCACGGTGGTGCTGCCCTTCGTGTTCCGCAAATATCTCGACTACAACGTCTTCGATTCGCTGCGCAGCCTGCACCGGCAGATCCGCGAACACGCGGCCAAGCGCAGTGCCGGCCACCCCGAACGCGCCAACGACGTGAAGCTGTCGCGCGGTGGCATCCGCGAAATCGAATTCACCGTGCAGCTGCTGCAGGTGGTGCGCGGCGGCCAGTTCCCCGAGCTGCGTACGCGCTCCACACTCGACGCGCTGCAGCGTCTGGCCCGCGCCGGCCTGATGCCGCAGGCCACCGCCGACGCGCTGGCCCGGGCCTATGAATTTTTGCGGAAGGTCGAACACCGCATCCAGTACCTGGACGACCAGCAGACCCACGTGTTGCCCACGCACGACGAAGACCTGGCCTGGATCGCCCACAGCATGGGCTACGCCAGCTGCTGCCCGTTCCTCGGCGAACTCGACAGCCACCGCGAACTGGTGGCGCAGGAGTTCGACAAACTGCTTGGCGGCGCGGGCGAAGGCAAGGCCTGCAAGACCGGCGGCTGCGGCGGGCCCAAGGGAGAGAAGGCGGCGCCCATCCAGCTCGATGCGCTGAAGGAGCAGATCCCCGGCCCGTTCGGCGACCGCATCGGCGAATGGTGCGGCCACCCGCGGGTGCTGGCGCTGCGCGACGATTCGCGCGCGCGCCTGGTGCGGCTGGTGCAGCGCACGGCGGCCTGGCTCAAGGACGGCAAGGTGTCCGAAGAGGCCGCCATCCGCCTCGCCGACTGGATCGAGCCGCTGCTGCGCCGCGAGAGTTACCTGGCGCTGCTGCTCGAGCGCCCCACCGTGCACGAACGCCTGCTGCGTCTGCTGGGTGCGGCCAAGTGGCCCGCGCGTTACCTGCTGCAGCACCCGGGTGTGATCGACGAACTGGCCAGCGACGCGATGCTGAGCGAACGCTTCGAGCCCAAGGAATTCGAGGACGAACTGGTGCACCGCCGCGCCTCGCTGAAGACCACCGGCGAAGACGACGAAGAGGCCTTGCTGAACCTGCTGCGCCGCGCCCACCATGCCGAGCTGTTCCGCACGCTGGCCCGCGACGTCGAAGGCCGCATCAGCGTCGAGCAGGTGGCCGACGACCTGAGCGCCCTGGCCGAAGTGGTGCTGCGCGTCACCGCCCGCTGGAGCTGGGAACGGGTGCGCACGCGGCACGTGGAAACCCCGCAGTTCGCCATCATCGGCTACGGCAAACTCGGCGGCAAGGAGCTGGGCTACGGCAGCGACCTGGACATCGTGTTCGTCTACGAAGACGCCGACGAACGCGCGCCCGAGGTCTATGCCGCTTTCGTGCGCCGCATGATCAACTGGCTCACCGTCAAGACCGGCGAGGGCGACCTGTTCGAGATCGACACCGCGCTCCGACCCAATGGCAACTCGGGCCTGCTGGTCACCACCTTCGAGGCCTACGCCAACTACCAGCAGCAGCGCGGCAGCAACACCGCCTGGACCTGGGAACACCAGGCCATGACGCGCGCGCGTTTCGTCCTCGGCGGCGACGCGCCCATGCCCGGCGGCGGGCCCAGCCTGCGCGCCCGTTTCGACGCCGTGCGCCAGGCCGTCATCACCGCCCCCCGCGACGAAGCTGCTCTGCGCGCCGAGATCGTCGCCATGCGCGAAAAGGTGCGCGCCGCGCGCCCGGTGAAGGCCGGCGTCTTCGACGTGAAGCACAGCCCCGGCGGCATGGTCGACGCCGAGTTCGCCGTGCAGTTTCTGGTGCTCGCGCATTCGTGCCGTTATCCGGAGTTGCAGGACAACGTGGGGAATATTGCGTTGCTGCAGCGGGCCGAGGCGGATGGTTTGTTGCCTGTGGGAGTGGGCGAGGCGGCAGCGCGCGCTTACCGGGAATTGCGCAAGGTGCAGCACAAGGCGCGGTTGAACGAGGCGCCGACGCAGGTGCCGTTGCCGGAGTTGCAGGTGGAGAGGGATGCGGTTTTGGGACTGTGGCAGGCGGTGTTTGGGTAAAGGTTGGGCTTGTTCGCGTTTGCGCTGAGCTGGTTGAAGGGTCGGGTTGATTTGTCAACGTCTGGTGACGCTGCTGGCCGGTAGTCGCACCGGCGGGCGCGACCCGTTTCTTGCGCGTACGAGAAACGGGCCCCATCGATGCCGCCCCCGCTAACTGCACCCTGCGCTTTCGCTGCGGGAGCCTGCGGTCTCAGGTTTGGCGGGTTGCACCAGAACCCGGACGCGTCGCTGCGCTTGCTACCGCCGGTATTACTCCCTCTCCCGCGTGCGGGAGAGGGCTGGGGTGAGGGTGGTCATTGACGTCCCTGCGCGCCTCCCCGACCCTAACCCTCTCCCGCACGCGGGAGAGGGAACAAGTCAACAGACGCCGACACGGTAGCAAGCGTCCGGTGCCCTGACCCCAGGTGTAAGAAGTCTCGCTTGCCGGCAAGTCCGGCCAGCGGCGCAAGTCAACGTCCGCTGACTCAGCGGGCTGAGCCAGCCGAAGATGCTCCGACAAGCTCAGCACGAACAGTTGCAGTCGCGTCGACAACCACCAACCGGCCACCCCCAACCACCCCTCACCGCACCGTAGCATGCGGATGCTGCGGATGGTCCAGCGTATCCCTCACCAACCGCAAAGCCCCATCACACTCCTCCCGAGACATCGGCCCCCCCAGGCAGATCCGCACCGCATCCGGCGGATTCCCGTCGGTGGAAAACGCCGCGCTCGCCACCACCCCTACGCCCTGCGTGCGCAAGTACCCCGCGAACTCGACCACGCTCCAGTCGGAATCGAGCGGCAGCCACAGATGAAAACCTTCGGGCTGCAGGCTCGGCGCGTGGTGGCCCAGGTGTTTGGTGGCCAGGGTCTGGCGGGCCAGCGATTCCTGCCGCACCGCCTGCACCATCGCATCGGCCATGCCGTTCTGCGTCCAGCAGGTGGCCAGTGCGTTGGTCACGGGGGACGACATCACCGTGGTCGCCCGCAGTGCGCCGGCCAGCCGTTGCGCCTGGCGGGCGCCCGGCGCGTGCACGTAGGCCGTGCGCAGACCCGCACCGATGCACTTCGACAAGCCCGTGATGTAGTAGGTGAGCTCGGGGGCCAGCGTGGCCAGGGGCGCGGGCGCCTGGCGCGGCAGCATGCTGTAGGCGTCGTCTTCGATGATGGGCACGCTGTAGCGCAGCGCGACGTCGGCCAGGGCCTCGCGGCGGGCGCGTGAAACGGTGAGCGTGGTCGGGTTCAGCAGCGTCGGGTTGCAGTACAGCGCCTTGGGCTGCAGCGTGCGGCAGGCGTGCTCAAAGGCCTCGGCGTCGGGGCCCTCGTCGTCGAGCTGCAGCGCGTGCAGCTGCACGCCGAGCTGGGCGGCGATGGCCTTGAGGCCGGGGTAGGTGAGCGACTCGCAGCAGATCAGTTCACCCGGCCGCGCCAGCAGCGAGAACAGCGCCGTCAGCACGCTGTGGATGCCGGGGCACACCAGCACCTGTTCGGGCCGGCAACCGGGCAGCCGGTGGTTGAGCCAGTGGATCGCGGCCTCGCGGTCCTGCGGCGAGCCGCCGAAGTCCTGGTAACGCATCAGGTCGTACAGGCTGGCATCGGCCATCAAGCGCGCGGCACTGTCGCGCAGGCCGGCCAGCAGGTTGGCGTCTTCGGGCTCGGGCGGCATGTTCATGGTCATCTCGGCGCCGCTGCCGCCGCGCAGCTGGATGGCGGGGCTGGCGCCGCGCACATAGGTGCCCATGCCGGTGTGCGAGTCGATCAGGCCGCGTTTGCGCGCCTCGGCATAGGCGCGCGCCACGGTGGTGTAGTTCAGCGCCAGGTCCACCGCCAGGTCGCGCAGCGTGGGCATGCGATCACGCGGCGACAGGCGGCCCACGCGCAAGTCCTCGGCGATCAAATCGGGCAGCAACAGATAGGCCGGCTTGCTGCTGGCGGCGAGGCGCTTGGCCCACTGGCGTGTGATCGGCGTCATGGCGGTTTGGCTTTCATTGATCGCATGAATTGATTGCATCGAACCAATGGATTGAGTGCATGAAGCGTGCCCGCGCCAAGCCCTCGCAAATCCGGTTTTGGCTTGTGCTTGGTGCACGCCGGGCCATTTATCGGGTGCATTGATCGCATGGCCTGGGCTTCAAGTCGGTGCAAAAAAAGCGATCTGTGTTGTGCCGCGCCGGCCGTTGCGCGGTGTCAAAAAAATATTTGCGGGCGCGCATCGCAGCAATCACGCGCTTGATTGGATGTTGATCGCATGCCGGCCCTGATCGCATGGCACGCCGCATGCGAAACAAGCATGTGTCGCCAACCGGGCCGCACCTGCCAACCCCCATCAACCACTGGAGTAACCCATGCCCAAAGTCACCAAGCCCGCCAACGTCAAGGGCGACTACCTCGTCGACTACGAAGAAAAAGTGTTCGAGGACGTGCAGGCCGAACCTGGCGAAAAAGCGCTGGTCACCTTCCACACCGTGGCCTTCGAAGGCTCGATCGGTTTCGTCAACCTGCTGCAGGCCACGCGCCTGCAGCGCAAGGGGTTCGAGACCTCGATCCTGCTGTACGGCCCGGGCGTCACGCTCGGCGTGCAACGCGGCTTTCCCACGCTGGGCGACGAAGCCTTTCCGGGCCACCAGAACTTCAACAACCAGATCACCAAGTTCATGGCCGAAGGCGGCAAGGTCTATGCGTGCCGCTTCGCGTTGCAGGCGCTGTACGGCCACGGCGAAGGTTCGCTGATCCCCGGCATTCGGCCGATCGCGCCGCAGGACGTGCTCGACATCGTGCTGCTGCACCGCAAGGCCAACGGCTTCATCCTGGACACCTGGACCTTGTAATGAACGCGCCCCGCACCGCCAACACCGTGCGCGCCGCCGCGATCCAGATCAGTCCGGATTTCGACAGCCACGACGGCACGCTGAACAAGGTCTGCGCGGCGATCGACGAGGCCGCCGCGCGCGGCGCGCAGATCGCCGTGTTTCCCGAAACCTTCGTGCCCTACTACCCGTACTTCTCGTTCGTGCTGCCGCCGGTGCTGCAGGGCGAGCCGCACATGCGGCTCATCGAACGCGCGGTGGTGGTGCCCGGCCCGGTGACGGACGCCGTGAGCGCCAAGGCGCGCGAACGCGGCATGGTGGTGGTGCTGGGGGTGAACGAACGCGACCATGGCAGCCTGTACAACACGCAGCTGGTCTTCGATGCCGATGGCAGCCTGGCGCTGAAGCGCCGCAAGATCACGCCCACCTACCACGAACGCATGGTCTGGGGCCAGGGCGATGGCGCGGGCCTGAAGGTGGTCGACACCCAGGTCGGCCGCGTGGGTGCGCTGGCCTGCTGGGAGCACTACAACCCGCTGGCCCGCTACAGCCTGATGGCGCAGCATGAAGAGATCCACTGCGCGCAGTTTCCGGGCTCGCTGGTCGGCCCGATCTTCGCCGAGCAGATGGAGGTGACCATTCGCCACCACGCGTTGGAGTCGGGCTGCTTCGTCATCAACGCGACCGGCTGGCTCACCGATGCGCAGATCCAGGCCGTGACGCCCGATGCCTGCCTGCAGAAAGCGCTGCGTGGCGGCTGCCACACGGCCATCATTTCGCCCGAAGGCAAACACCTGGCGCCGCCGCTGACCGAGGGCGAAGGCATGGTGGTGGCCGATCTGGACATGCGCCTCATCGCCAAACGCAAACGCATGATGGATTCGGTCGGCCACTATGCCCGCCCCGAGCTGCTCAGCCTGGCCATCAACGACGCACCGGCCACCACGACGCGGCCGATGTTTACCTCCGCCGTTCCCGATTCCACTCCAAGGACCCAAGATGACCACGACCGAAATGCTCTCCAGTCGCCAGCTGATGACCGAGTTGCAGTCCTCCGGGTTGCGGCTGGTTGACACCCACGCGGGTGTGTCGAGCCGGCGCGGCGGGGCCGGGCCCTCCGACCACAAGGCCGTGACGGTGGACGGCCACACCATCATGGTCCCGGTGCACACCTCGAGCGCCTGGCATTCGCCCTTCGTGGCGCAGGCCCCCGACGCCATGGGCCGCAGCACCGTGATGCGCGGCACGATCCCCATCGCCAGCATCACCTTCCCCAAGCAGCCGCGTTTTTACGGCATGCAGACTTTCGACGGCGTGCCGTATTCGCACATCGCCACGCTGCACGGCAGCGACGTGCTGGCCACCACCGTGCTGCAGACCTGCATCCGCTACGAGAGCCGCAAGAAGACCTGCAAGTTCTGCGCGATCGGGCAGTCGCTCGCGGCCGGCCGCACCGTGGCCCGCAAGACACCCGAACAACTGGCCGAAGTGGCCCGCGCCGCGGTGCTGCTCGACGGCGTGAAACACATGGTGCTGACCACCGGCACGCCCAACACCACCGACCGCGGCGCGCAGATCCTGTGCGAAAGCGCCTTTGCGATCAAGGCCGCGGTCGACCTGCCGATCCAGGGCCAGTGCGAGCCGCCCGATGACGACCGCTGGTTCGACCGCATGCACGCCGCCGGCATCGACACGCTGGGCATGCACCTCGAAGTGGTGACGCCGGCCGTGCGCGCGCACATCATGCCGGGCAAGGCCACCGTGCCGATCAGCCGCTACATGGAAGCCTTCGAGGCTTCGGTGCGCGTGTTCGGGCGCGGCCAGGTCAGCACCTACATCCTGGCCGGCCTGGGCGACACGCGCGAGGCGGTCCTGGCCATGTGCGAACGTGTGCTGGCGCTCGGCGTGTACCCGTTCGTGGTGCCCTTCGTGCCGATCAGCGGCACGCCGCTCGAAGACCATCCCGCACCCGACGCCGGCTTCATGCGCGCGCTGCTGGAGCCGCTGTCCGTGATGGTGGCCGCGGCCGGCATGCGCTCCGGCGACATCAAGGCCGGCTGCGGCAAGTGCGGCGCCTGTTCCACCCTGTCCGTCTACGAATCCTGAGGTGCGCGCCATGCAGACCGTCGAAGCCTATTGCGACCTGCCGCAGCTGTTCACACCGAGCGAATTCCGCATCAAGTGGGCCGCCGGCGCGTGGGAACGGCAGGAGGCGTTGCGCCTGCGCCGCGCCGTGTTCTGCGCCGAGCAGGGCCTGTTCGACGGCGGCGACGACCTCGATGCCATCGACCCGGTCGCCCAGCCCATCGTGGCCGTGGCGGGGGTCGGCTGCATCGGCGACCAGGTGGTGGGTTGCGTGCGCATCCACGAGGCCGAGCCCGGCCTGTGGTGGGGCTCGCGGCTGGCGGTGCATGCGGGCTTTCGGCGCAACGTGGGCCTGGCCACCACGCTGATCCGGCTGGCCGTGAGCAGCGCCCATGCACGCGGCGCCACCGTGTTCCTGGCGCATGTGCAGAGCCAGAACCTGGCGCTGTTCGAACACCTGCACTGGCGCGCCCTGAAGCAGGAAACGCTGCACGGCCGCCCGCACCACCTGATGCAGGCCGACCTGGCGTTCTACCCGCCGTGTTACGACGTGATGACCGGCTACGTCGTGCGCCCGAAGGCCAAGGCATGAACGCTCTGGAACTTGCCGGTGCGCTGCGCGAGAGCCGCGGCTTCGCGCACAAGTCCGACATCGGTGACGTGATGGCGGCGCTGGCCAGGCACCAGCCCGCGGGCGCGGTGGCCCAGGCCGTGGCGGTGGGCGACGACTGCGCCGCCATCCCCTTCAACGATGCGGATGGCGAGGGTTATCTGCTGTTCGCCATCGAAGGCCTGGTCGAGGACTTCATCGCCCGCATGCCCTGGTTCGCCGGCTACTGCAGCGTGATGGTCAACGTGAGCGACATCTACGCCATGGGCGGTCGCCCGCTGGCCGTGGTCGACGCGCTCTGGAGCCAGGGCATGGACCCGGCCGCACAGGTGCTCGAAGGCATGTCGGCGGCGTCGGCGCGTTACGGTGTGCCCATCGTCGGCGGGCACAGCAACAACCGCGCGCTGCATGGCCAACTGGCCGTGGCCATCCTCGGGCGGGCGCGCCGGCTGCTCACCAGCTTCAACGCCCGGCCAGGCGACCAGCTGGTGATGGCGGTGGACCTGCGCGGCGCGTACGAGGAGCCGTATCCGTACTGGAACGCGTCCACCAGCGCCCCGGCCAGCCGGCTGCGCGCCGATCTGGAGCTGCTGCCACAGCTGGCGGAAGCCGGCCTGTGCGATGCGGCCAAGGACATCAGCATGGCCGGCGTGGTGGGCACGGCGCTGATGCTGCTCGAATGCTCGAAAGTCGGTGCCCACATCGACATCGACGCCGTGCCACGGCCCGCCGAAGTGCAGGGCGCGACGGCACTGCTGCGCTGGCTCACGGCCTTCCCGAGTTACGGCTTCATCCTCAGCGTGCGGCCCGGGAACACGGCGCAGGTGCTGGACCGTTTTCGCGCCCGCGACCTGGCCTGCGCCGTGGTCGGCGAGGTCACCGAAAGCCCCGAGCTGTGGCTGGCCCACCAGGGCGCACAAGCCCTGTTGTGGAACACCGCCGAGCAAGCCTTCATCACCGCGCGGGAGCCGAGCCATGCCTGAGTCGACCCAGCCCCTGCGCATCGCCCTGCTCACCCACTCCGTGAACCCGCGCGGCGGCGTGGTGCACACCCTGGAACTGGCCGAGGCGCTGCAGGCCGCGGGCCACACGGTGACGGTGTTCGCACCGGCCACTGCGGGCCAGCGCATGTTTCGCCAGGTGGCCTGCGAGCTGGTGCTGGTGCCCACCGCGCAGACGCTGCCTGGCGTGGAGGCCATGGTGGCGTCGCGTATCGCGGCCTTCGTCGCGGTGTTCGGCGCCCTCCTGCAGCAGCGCAGCTTTGATGTGTTCCATGCGCAGGACAGCATCAGCGGCAACGCGCTGGCCAGCCTGCGCGCGCAGGGATTGATCGCGTCGTTCACGCGGACCGTGCACCACCTCGACAGCTTCGACAACCCGCGCCTCACGGCCTGGCAGCACCGCGCCTTCGCCGAGGCCGACCAGGTGCTGTGTGTCAGCCGCACCTGGCAGGACTTCATGCGGACGCACTACGGCATCGCGGCCGGATGCGTGCCCAACGGCGTCAACCTGCGGCGCTACGACGCGGCGCCGCAGCCCGGCGATGCCCGCGCGGGTGTGCTGCACGGCCTGCGCCCCGGTGCGCCGGTGGTCCTGGCCGTGGGCGGCATCGAAGAGCGCAAGAACACGCAGCGCCTGCTCGAAGCCTTCGTGCAACTGCGGTCGCACCTGCCGACAGATGCCGCGCCGCAACTGGTGATCGCCGGTGGCGCAAGCCTGCTGGACCACGACCGCTACGTGGCCGACTTCCATGCGCTGCTGGCCATCTACGGCCTGCGCCACGGCATTCAGGAAGACGTGGTGCTGACCGGCCCCGTCACCGATGCCGACATGCCGGCGCTGTTTCGCCTGGCCAGCGTGGTGGCCATGCCGTCGCTGCGCGAAGGCTTCGGCCTGGTGGTGCTGGAGGCGCTGGCCAGCGGCACGCCGGTGGTGGTGTCGCGCATCGCACCGTTCACCGAATACCTGGTCGACACCCCGGTGGCCTGGGCCGACCCGATGGACGTGGCGTCGATCGCCGCCGCGCTGCAGCAGGCGCTGGCTGATCCGGCGATCACGCAACTGCCCGAGGTCTGCCTGCGGTTTTCGTGGCAGGCCAGCGCCGCCGAACACCTTGTGCAGTACCAGGCGCAACAGCGCAAGGCGCAGCACCGATCGCTTCAATTCACCGCCTGCTGACTACCGAGAGCCCGACCAAGCCTACC
>JAQGMQ010000243.1 GCA_028292305.1 Rhodoferax sp. | reverse complement strand
GGGGTGGAGGAGGGCACCAGCACCCTGATCGTCGGCCCGCCCGGTACCGGCAAGTCGTCGCTGTCGGCGCAGTTCGTGTCGGCGGCGAACCGGCGCGGCGAGGGGGCTGCGATGTTCCTGTTCGAGGAATCGGTGAGCAACCTGCTGCACCGCGCGGACGGGCTGAGCCTGGGGCTGCGCGATTCGCTGGAGAACGGCCTCCTGACCATCCAGCAGGTCGACCCGGCCGAACTCACGCCGGGGCAGTTCTCGGCGGCCATCGTGGCGGCGGTGCAGCGCGGTGCCAAGGTGGTGGTGATCGACAGCCTGAACGGTTATCTGCAGGCGGTGCCCGACGAACGTTTCATGACCACCTACCTGCATGAAATCCTGACCTTCCTCGGCCAGCACCACGTGGCTACCATTCTGGTCGGCGTGCAGCAGGGCATGCTCGGCGGCAACATGTCGAGTGCGATGGACGCGAGCTACGTGGCCGACAACGTGCTCATGCTGCGTTACTTCGAATTCGATGGCGAGGTGCGCCAGGCGGTGTCGGTGTTCAAGAAGCGCGGCAGCGTGCACGAGCGCACCATCCGCGCCTTTTCCATGTCGAAGGATGGCATTGCGGTGGGCGACGTGCTGCGCGGCTACCGCGGCATCCTCACCGGCGTGCCGGTGCCGCTGACCGACAACAAGCCGGAGGCCGCGCAAGCGCCGAGCCCCCGTTCCGACGCGGCGCCCGGTTGATGGAACACCGCCTGCTGGTGTTCGTGCCCACCGGGCGCGACGCGGTGCTCACCGAGCAACTGCTCGGCGCCAACGGCATCCCCGTGGTGGTGTGCGGCTCGCCGCAGGATCTGGCCGCCCGGCTCGCGGAGGGCGCGGGTGCGCTGTTGCTCTCCGAGGAGGCCCTGGGCGTGTGCGGCGAGTTGCTGCGCCGCTTCATCGACGCCCAGGAAGCCTGGTCCGATCTGCCGGTGCTGCTGCTGACCCGCAGCGGCATGGATTCGCGCGAGACCCAGCGCGCCGTGGAGCACCTGGGCAACGTCACGCTGCTCGAGCGGCCGGTGCGCACCATGGCGCTGGTGAGCTTCGTCAAGTCGGCGCTGCGCGCAAGGGCGCGGCAGTACCAGGTGCGCGCGCTCGACCAGCGCA
Organism: Rhodoferax sp.; assembly: GCA_028292305.1. Classification (GTDB taxonomy): domain Bacteria; phylum Pseudomonadota; class Gammaproteobacteria; order Burkholderiales; family Burkholderiaceae_C; genus Rhodoferax_B. Next base: position 6,236 of record JAQGMQ010000243.1, on the reverse strand, counting down.
AGGACCAGTTCCTGGCCACCCTGGCCCACGAGTTGCGCAACCCGCTCGCGCCCATCATCAACGCCACCAGCATCTTCGAGCGGCTGCACCCCTCGGAGCAGACCACGCGGCTGGTCGACATGGTGCAGCGCCAGGTCAGTCACCTGACGCGGCTGATCGACGACCTGATGGACGTGGCCCGTGTCAACAACGGCAAGATCCAGCTGCAGACTGCGCCCACCACCGCGCAGCGCATCGTCAACCACGCGATGGAAATCGCCGGTGCCACCCTGCGCGAACGCCGCCACCGGGTGCAGGTCACCGTGCCGCCCGCAGACGTGCCGCTGCTGGCCGACCACGTGCGCCTGGTGCAGAGCCTGGCCAACATCGTTGTCAACGCGGCCAAGTTCACGCCACCCGGCGGCGACATCGCCGTCACCGCCGAGGTGCGCGGCACGGACCTGGTGTTCGCCGTCAGAGACAGCGGGCACGGCCTGTCGCCGAAGGCCCTGGCATCCGTGTTCGGCATGTTCGCGCAGGAACGCGCCGTGGGCGAGCCGTCCACCGGCCTGGGCATCGGCCTGCACCTGGCCAAGGTCTTCGTCGAGATGCATGCCGGCCGCATCACCGCCCACAGCGAAGGCCAGGACCGCGGCTGCGAATTCGTGATCGTCCTGCCGCTGTTGGCCACCGAGAGCGCGCCCTCGTCGCAGCAGACCGCCGCCGAAACCGCGGCTTCGCCGCAGTGCCGCGTGCTGGTGGTCGACGACAACGAAGACGCCGCCAACAGCTTCGCCGAGTTGCTGGCCATCGAAGGCATTGCCGTGTCGGTGGCCCACGACGGCCGCGCCGCGGTGCGCTTCGCAACCGAACACCAGCCCGACGCGGTGGTGATGGACATCGGCATGCCCGAGCTGAACGGCTACGAGGCGGCACGCGCCATTCGCGCCCATTTTCAGGGTGCGGGGCCGATGCTGATCGCGCTGACGGGTTGGGGCCAGCATGCCGACCAGGAACGGGCCCGGGAGGCGGGGTTTGATTTTCATTTCGTGAAGCCGTTGTCGGTGGAGAGTTTGCTGGCTTGTCTTGGGGGGAGGGGGGTGTGAGGTGGTTGGCATCCTTCCGTCGGCACTTCGTCTGCCGCCCTTCGTCTTGAGCTTGTCCAAGGGCCTGGTTTGGTGTTTAAGCCTGGCTGATGTGTCAACGTCGGTTGACGTCGCTGGCCGGTAGTCGCACCGGCGGGCGAGTGAAATTTCTTGTGCGCACAAGAAACCTCACGAAAAGAAGGCGCCCCCGCTAACTGCGCCCTGCGCTTCGCTGCGGGAACCTGTGGTGCTCGGGTTTGGCGGGGTCTGGCTAAACTCGCTGCGCTCAAACAACGCCAGCCCTGATCCGCCAAACCTTCGGCTCCTCGGCGCATTGAGAGGGGGGTGGGCCGGAGTCAGCGAGCCGAATACCGGAGGCATCGCTGCGCTGGCTGCCCCGGTATTGCTCCCTCTCCCGCGTGCGGGAGAGGGCTGGGGTGAGGGTGGTGATGGACGTCCCTGCGCGACTAGCCGCCCCTCACCCTAACCCTCTCCCGCACGCGGGAGAGGGGATAAGTCAACGGGCGCCGACTCGCGACGGTAGCCAGCGCAGCGACGCGTCCGGTATCGATGGACTACGTTTCTTGTGCGCACAAGAAAAGTAGTTCGCCTGCTGGGCGAGTCCGGCCAGCAGCGAAAGTCAACGCTCGCTGACTCAACGGGCTGAACAAACCGAAGATGCTTCAACAGGCTCAGCACGAACGCAGTGCGCGCTAACCACCGACCCCATCAAAAAAATCGCCTCACCCATACCGCACCAACTTCTGCAACGGCAACACCCCTCCCGGAAACTGCATCAACCCACCCCCCGCCACCAACCCTCCCACATCCAGCCCAAAAAAGCCCAACTGCTCGATCAGCGCACCGACCTGCGTCTTCGCCCCCACGTCATCCCCCGCGTAAAACATCACCCGTTGACCGCCTTCGAACGTCGGGTCGCCCCCGACCTGCGCAGCAGCCAAGTGGTTGAACGCCTTCACCACCCGCGCCCCTGGCACGAGCCCGGCGAAGACTTCGCTGGAGCTGAGGCCATTCAACGCGACAGGCTGAAACAGCGGGGCCTCGATGGGATTGTTGGCGTCGACCACGGTGCGGCCCTGCCAGTCGGGCAGGCCGGCCAGCGCGGCGGGTAGTTTCGACCAGTTGACGGCGACGAACACGAGGTCGGCGGCGGCGGCTTGCTCGCGGGTGCCGGCGGTGATGGTCGGGCCGATGTCGCGCACCAGTGTGGCCAATGACGCGGGGCCGCGGCTGTTGGACAGCGTGGCCGGGAGCCTGGCGCGTGCCAGTGCGCGGGCGATGGCGGTGCCGATCGCGCCTGCGCCGATGATGCCGATGGTTGGGGTGGTATGTGCCATGAAATTTGCCTTGTGAGTGGTTGATGTAGCGAATTCTGGGCTTTCGATTGCAGTTTGATTAGTAGACAATCGCTGGAATCATCTTCAAGCAAACGTTGAAAGCCAAACCAGCAGGCCACGATGGAAACCCTCGCCAATATCGAATCCTTCGTGGGCAGCGCCAGGGCCGCCAGCTTCTCGGCGGCCGCACGTCAGCTGGCGTTGACACCGGCCGCCGTGAGCCGCAACGTGGCCATGCTCGAGCGCAATCTGGGGCAGCGGCTGTTCCACCGCAGCACGCGCAAGCTCACGCTCACCGAGGCGGGCGAGCGCTTCCTTGTCGCCGTGTCCGACCCGCTGGCCGGTGTGCAGGCCGCCGTCGCCGCGATGGCCGAAAACCAGGGCGTGCCCAGCGGCGTGCTGCGGGTCAGCCTGGCCCAGGGCTTCGGTCTGGACCACATCCTGCCGCTGTTGCCCGGGTTCATGCAGCGTTACCCGGGCGTGCGCATCGACTGGCAGTTCGACAGCCGCCAGGTCGACCTGATCGCCGAAGGTTTCGACGCGGCCATCGGCGGCGGCTTCGAGATGTCGGCCGGCGTGGTGGCGCGTGCGCTGGCGCCGGCCCATGTGATCGCGGTGGCATCGCCGGCCTACATGGCGGGCCGCAAGCGCGTCACCACGCCCGAGGGGCTGGCGGCGCTCGACGGCATCGCCATGCGCTCGCCGCGCACCGGCCGCGTGCGGCAATGGAGCCTGCGCAACGCGGCGGGTGCTGAGATGCCGGCTCTGGTCAATGAAAGGGTGGTGCTCAACGAGCCGGCCGCCATGTGCCGCGCGGCGCTGCTGGGCCTGGGCGTGACCTTGCTCATCGTGCCCGATGCGCTGCCCCATCTGCACAGCGGCGCTTTGGTGCGGCTGGCGCCCAAGTGGTGGGGCGATGCCGGCGCGATCTCGCTCTACTACCCGAGCCGCAACCTGATGGCGGCCAAGACCCGGGCCTTCGTGGACTTCACGGTGGAAGCCTTCCGCCACAACCGGCTGGCAGAGCAGTTCGCCGGCAGCCTGACGTGAACGGCGGGCCTCACTTCTTCATGTCGAGCTTGGGCACCAGGTCCTTGTAGAACGCCCGGTCCTTGTCGATCGCCACCTGGAACGTGGCCGCGTCGGCATAGGCCCAACCCAGGTTGGCCTTGGTCAGTGCATCGCGGAACACGGCGTCGTCGGCGGCCTTCCTGGCCACGTCGCTCAAGAGGGCGACGATGTCTTCAGGGGTTGTCTTCGGCACCGCCAGGCCACGCCACACCACCACCGACAGGTCGATGCCGCGTTCCTTCAGCGTGGGCACTTTTTCGAACATGCCGGGGACGCGCTGGTCGGCCATCACGGCCAGTGTGCGCAGCTTGCCGGCGGCCACATGCTGCGCCACCTCGCCGGGGCTGACGGTGATCGCGTCGACATGGCCGCCGAGCAGCGCCACCACCGCCGGCGATGCGCCCAGGAAGGGCACGTGGTTGAACGCGATGCCGGTCTTGTCGGACAGCGCCGCGGCCGCCATGTGCCAGATCGAGCCCATGCCCGCATTGCCCACGGCCAGCGGGTCCTTGCGCTGTTTGGCGTCGGCCAGGAATTCTTCGACCGTCTTCCAGGGTGCGTCGGCGCGCACGGTGACCGCGCCCGGGTCGACGTTGAGCCGGGCAATGGGCCGCAGGTCGGAGGCGGTGAACTTGGTGATGCCGAGGTTCGGGATGATGGTCAGCTCGACGATGATGATGCCGATCTTGTAGCCGTCGGGCTTGGCGTTGATCAGGTCGCCCATGCCCACGGCGCCGCTCGCGCCCGGCTTGTTGGTGACGATCATCGGCTGCTGCGGCAGGTATTTCTTCGACGCTTCGGCGAACGCGCGGCCCACCAGGTCGGTACCGCCGCCGGCGGCCACCGGCACGATGACTTCGATCGGCCGGTTGGGGTAGTCGGAAGCGTGGCTGGCGGTGGACAGGCCGGCCAGCGCGAAGCTGGCGGCGGAAGCGATGACGTGGCGTCGGTTGATCTGCATGTTGTCTCCTTGAATTGTTGTAGTTTCAGTAAGTGGCGCGGCCGCCCGAGAGATCGAACACCGCGCCGGTGGTGAACGAGTTGTCGCTGGACACCAGCCAGGCCACCATGGCGGCCACCTCCGCCACTTCGACGAAGCGCCCGCGCGGGATCTTTGCCAGCATGTAGTCGATGTGCTGCTGCGACATCTGGTCGAAGATCCTGGTGCGCGCCGCGGCCGGCGTGATGGCGTTCACGGCCACATCGAAGGTGGCGGTTTCCTTGCCCAGGCTCTTGGTCAGCGCGATCACGCCGGCCTTCGAGGCGCTGTAGGCCGCGGCATTCGGGTTGCCTTCCTTGCCGGCGATGGAAGCGATGTTCACGATGCGGCCGTAGTTGCGCGCCACCATGCCCTTGACCACCGCCCGGTTCACGTGGAAGGCGCCGTTCAGGTTGATGTCGATGATGCGTTTCCACTCGGCCTCGGGGTAGTCGGCCACGGGCGCGTTGGCGCCGGCAATGCCTGCGCTGTGCACCAGCATGGCGATCGGGCCGGAGGCCGATTCGGTCTGCGCCACCGCGGCTTCCACGGCGGCCAGCGATGTGATGTCGACCGTGACCGCGCTCACGGCTTCGGTGTTCAGCGCGATCAACGCCGCCTGCAGCGCGTCGACATTCGCGTCCCACAGCGCGACCCTGGCGCCGCCGGCCAGCAGCCGCTCCGCGATGGCGAAACCGATGCCCTGCGCGCCGCCGGTGATGACGGCCGTGCGGCCTTCGAATTGGTAGTTGACCATCTGTCTTGTCTCCTTGTCTCGAACAGAAGCGGGATTGTGGTGAAGCCGCCGCATGCTGCATAGTGAGAACTTCTGATCGACCGATGACCAAATGGAATCACCATGCTGAAGAGCCTGCCGCACATCACCGCCCGCCTCAAGTTCCGCCAGTTGGCCCTGCTGGTGGCGCTGGAGGAACATGGTTCGCTGCACCGCGCGGCCCAGGCGCTGTCGATCACGCAGTCGGGCCTGACCAAGGCGTTGCGCGAGGTGGAGGCCACCTTCGGCATGGCGTTGTTCGTGCGCTCGTCCAAGGGCGTGGCGCCGAATGAACTCGGCCGCTGCGTGCTGCGTTATGCGCGCCTGATCGATGCCGACCTGGACCACATGCGCGAGGAGATCGACGGCGTGCTGCGCGGCAGCGGCGGCCGGCTGGCCGTGGGTGCGATCACCGGCGCGCTGCACTCCCTGCTGATCGGCGCCATGGCCGCGCTGCGCACCGACCAGCCGGCGCTGGCCGCCGAGGTGCGCGAGGGCACGAGTTCCGAGCTGCTGGGCCTGGTCAACGCTGGCCGACTGGACTTGGCCATCTGCCGCACCACGGTGGCCGCGCAGCCCGAGCAGTTCGACTACGAACCGTTGCTCGAAGAAAAGGTGGCCTTTGCCGTGGGGCCGCAGCACCCGCTGGCGCGCGCGCGCCGCGTGAGCCTGGCGCAGCTGGCCAGGTACCGCTGGATCTGTTATCCGGCCGGCATGCCGCTCAGAAGCCTGATGGAGCGTGAATTCCGCGAGGCCGGGCTGGCCCTGCCGCTGTACCCCACCGAGACCTCGTCCAGCTTCGCCACCATGCTGATGCTGCAGCAGGACCCGCAGATGGTGGCCATGGTGTCGTCGGCCACCATGGACTTCTGCGAAACCCACCACATCGCGGTGCGCCTGCCGCTGGCCGTGCGCTCGCGGCATGAGGCTTACGGCATCGTGACCCGGCGCGGCGCCACGCTGTCGGCGGCGGCCAGCCTGCTGGTGGC
>JAQGMQ010000622.1 GCA_028292305.1 Rhodoferax sp. | reverse complement strand
TTCCGTTAGCTTCTTTTGGCGAAGCAAAAGAAGGTGACTCGCCGCCGGGCGACTCCCGGCCAGCGGCATCAACAGACGTTGACAAATCAACCAGCCATAACAACCCGAACCAGACCCTTCAAAAAGCTCGAGGCGAACAGGGTAGGGCGGCGCGTTCACCTCACTTCTTCCTCCGCATCTGATCAAAATAAACAATCACAATAATCAACCCCCCCGTAATGATCCGCTGCCAAAACGGGTTGATGTTCAACAGATTCGCCCCATTGGCAATCGTGGTCAAAAGGAACGAGCCGATCAGCGGCCCGTGGATCGAGCCCACTGCGCCGAACAGGCTGGTGCCGCCGATCACCGACGACGCGATCGACTGCAGCTCCCAGCCATCCCCCGTGGTGGCCACGCCCACGCCGATGCGCGACGCGGTCAGGATGCCGGCGAAGGTGGCCAGCAGCGCCGACACGGTGTAGGCCAGGTAGACCACCGCCTTCACGTTCACGCCCGACAGCCGCGCCGCTTCGGCGTTGCTGCCCACGGCAAAGATGTAGCGGCCCCAGCGGCTCAGGTGCAGCAGCACGAAGGCCGGCACCGCCACCAGGATCACCATCAGGAAGAGGTTGGGGATGCCGAACAGGCTTTCGCGCGAGAAGTTGGTGAATTCGTCCACGGTGATGGAGATGGTCGATCCGTTGGTCATCAGCAGGCCGATGCCGCGCAGGGCGGTCATGGTGGCCAGCGTCATGATGAACGGCGGCAGGCCGAGCTTCACGATGCCGAAGCCATGGAACAGGCCGATGGCCACACCCATCAGCAGCGTCAGGGCAATCGACGCCCACACCGGGTAGCCGGCCTGCAGCAGCATCGCCACCACCACGCTCGAGAAGCCGATCACCGCGCCCACCGACAGGTCGATGCCGGCGGTGATGATCACGAAGGTCTGGCCGATGGCGATGATGGCCCACAGCGCGGCCTGGCGCATGAGGTTGCTGAAGTTCACGCCCGTCCAGAAGGTTTCGGTGCTCAGGGCCAGCGCCAGCCACATGACGAGCAGCAGGCCGAGCAGGGTCAGGCTCAGCAGGAAGTTCAGGCCGGTGTTGGGTTTGACGGGGGCGGCGGGTTTCTGGTCTTCAGTGGATGACGTCATCGGCGCGGTCTTGGATAAAGTGGATGATCAGGCGCCGAGCGCCTCGGTCAGGATGCGTTCGGCGCTGGCGGCCTTGTGCGCGTGGCTGGCCACCAGGCGGCCGGCGCGGAACACGTGCAGGTGGTCGGCCAGCTCGTAGACTTCGGGCAGATAGGACGAGATCAGGATGATGGCCGCGCCGTTCTTCAGCAGCTCGGCGAACACCTTGTAGATCTCGACCTTGGTGCCCACGTCCACGCCCACCGTGGGCTCGTCGAAGATGAACAGGCTGGCGCCGTGGTTGAGCCATTTGCCCACCACGATCTTCTGCTGGTTGCCGCCCGACAGCGACGACGCCAGCGCGCCGCGCGCCGCCGCCTTGATGCGCAGATGGTCGATCTGCCCGTCGGCGGCCTGGCGGTGCTCGGCGCCCGAGATCGTCAGGCCGTGCGTCAGGCGCTGGAGGATGGGCAGGTTCAGGTTGAAGTCGAGCCCGAGGTTCAGGCACAGGCCCTGGTCGCGCCGGCTCTCGGGCACCAGGGCAATGCCGCGTGCGATGGCGTCGGCCTCGTTGCGGATGCGTACCGGCGCACCCTTGTAGATGACCTCGCCGCCGCTGGACCGAAACCGGCCGAACAGGGTTTGCACGAACTCGCTGCGGCCCGCGCCGATGAGCCCGTACAGCCCCGCGATCTCGCCCGCGCGCACGGCCAGCGACACGTCGCTGAAACCGGGGCCGGAGAAGTTGCGCACCGCCAGCAGCGTCGGCCCGGGTGGCACCGCCGCTTTGTAATACACGTCGGCGATCGACCGGTTGACCATGCCGCGGATCACGCTGGCCTCGTCCAGCGCGGCGATAGGGCTGGTCGACACCAGGGCGCCGTCGCGCAGGATGGTCACGCGGTCGGCCAGCTCGAACACTTCCTCGAGCCGGTGGCTGATGTAGACGATGGTCACGCCCTGGCCGTGCAGCCGGCGGATCAGCGTGAACAGCTGGGCCGCTTCCTGCCGGGTGAGGTAGGCCGTGGGCTCGTCGAAGATCAGGAAGCGCGTGCCGCGGGTGGCGGCGCGGGCCGTGGCCACCAGTTGCTGCTGCCCGATGGTCAGCGCGCCCAGCATCACATCGGCGCGCAGGTGAAAGCCGAGGTCGTCGAGGATGGCCTGCGCCGCGCGCTCCATGGCGCGGGTCTGCAGGATGCCGAAGCGCGCCTTCTCGTCGCCGAGGAAGATGTTGGCGGCCACGCTGAGTTGTCGGCACAGGATGACTTCCTGGTGCACCGCGTTGATGCCCAGGTCGATCGCCTCGTGCGGCGTGGACAGCGCGACGGGCTGGTTACGCCACAGGATCTCGCCGCTGGTGCGCGGGATCACCCCGGTCAGCAGTTTGATCAGCGTCGATTTGCCGGCGCCGTTTTCACCCACGATGGCATGCACCTCGCCGGCGTTGAAGGCCAGGTCGACGCCCTTCAGCGCATGGGTCGCGCCATAACGCTTGTCGATGCGGCGCAGCGCAAGAATGGGCGTCGGCGTCGGCATCGGCGTCGGTGTCGGCGTCGGAGTTGACGCAGGGCTGCCGGCCAACGCCGACGATGCCAGGTCAGCGGTGTTCACCGCGGCTCACTTGACCTTGGGGTTGAGCAGTTCCTTGGCACGCGGCGAGTCCATCGTGTCCTTGGTGATGAGGTTGGCGCCGGTGTCGACGAAGGCCTCTACCTTCTGGCCCTTGGACACGGCCAGCGCCGTCTTCACGCCGTCATAACCCATGCGGAACGGGTCCTGCACCACCAGGCCGTAGATCGTGCCTTCGCGCACGAACTTCACCAGTTTGTCGTCGGAGTCGAAGCCCATCACCGCGATCTTGGCCGAGGCCTTGTTTTCGGCCACGGCCTGGCCCGCGCCCTGGGCCATGATCAGGTTGGAGGGGAACACACCGACCAGCTTCGGGTTGGCGGTGATCAGGTCGGTCATGATGTTCAGCGCGGTGGTGGCCTGGCCGTCGGCCACCTTGTCGGCCACCAGCTTCAGGCCGGGGTACTTGGCCTTCAGCTGTTCCTTGAAGCCCTTGGCGCGTTCGTCGAGCGAGCCCACGCCCGGCAGCGCGGTGATCAGCGCCACGTCGCCCTCGACCTTGCCGGTCTTGGCCTTCACGCCGGCGGCCAGCCCATCGGCCGCGATGCGCCCACCCTGCACGTTGTCGGTGGTCAGGAACGAGGTGAAGGCCTTGGAGTCGGCGCCCGAGTCGATGCCGATGATCTTCACCTGCTTGGCCGCTTCGTCGATGGGTTTGCCCAGCGCGCTGCGTTGCGTCGGCGAGATCACGATGGCGGCCGGCTTGCTGGCCACGGCGTTCTCCAGAATGCCGATCTGGCCGTTGATGTCGGCCTCGGAGGTGGCGCCCAGTTCGGGCACCTTCACGCCCAGGTCCACGCCGGCCTTGCGCGCGCCGGCCAGCACGATCTGCCAGTAGAAGGATGTGGTGTCCTTGACGATGATCGGGATCACCGGCTGCTGGGCCTGGGCCTGGATGGGTGCCGCAAGGGCGATGGCGGACGCGGTCAGCGCTGCCCACAGAATGTGTCTGCGTGTCATGGGTTTGTCTCCTCGAACTGTCGGTGGCGGTGGCTCGGCGGCGCAGCTGGCCGCGCCCCGTCGAACGCAGTGTGGCCCTAGCCGGGCCCCGCGTGTTCGGTGGTTTGTACCTAGAAACGACGGCCTGGCACACGCTGGGCGCAGCGATGCTCAGCCTGCAGTGCAGGTCGCGCGGCCGATGTGTGCGGATGGCGCGCGGGCCGGTGCCGGCGCCGCGTCAAAGTCAAGTCATCAGCGCCAGACGTGGGCCGCCACGCGTGCCATGTTGCCGCCCATCACCAGCGCGGCCTCGTCGGCGGTCATGCCCGTGTCCTGCAGCGCCTGGGGCAGCAGCGGCCAGGTTTCGATGGGCGTGTAGACGGTCTTGGTGATGCCGCGCTTGTAGCCGGCCGACTTGGGCCACCAATAGGTCGGGTCGTAGTCGCCGGGCGGCGTGTCGTCGAGTTCGGGCTGGTGAAAGCTGATGTCGAGCCCGATGCCCACGTGCCGCACGCCCACCAGGTCGGCCACATAAGCTGCGTGGCGGGCCACGTCCTGCGCGGTGGGCGCGGGGTTGCCGAGGAAGAACGACACGCCCGACACGCTGACCACCCCCCCCGTGCCCGCGCAGGCGCGGATCTGCTCATCGGTGATGTTGCGGCCGTGTTCCACCAGCGCCAGCGGGTTGGCATGGCTGAAGATCACCGGCTGGGTGCTGGTGGCCATGATGTCCAGGCTGCAGCGCCGGCCCGTGTGGGAGCAGTCCATCAACATGCCGGCCGCGTTCACGGCCTGCACCATGCGCACGCCCAGCGGCGTGAGGCCGCGCTCGACGTCGTGGCAGCCGTCGGCCACGCTGTTGTTGCGGTTGTAGGCAAAGTGGATCTGGCGCACGCCGAGGCTCGCGTACAGCGCCACCATGTCGGGTTGCTCCAGCAGCGGCATGGCGCCTTCGAGGTCGAAGCCGATGGCGATCTGGCCACCGGCCTGGGCGCGGCCGATGTCGGCCATGTGGGCGGCCAGCAGGTAACGGTCGGGGTGGGCGGCGATGGTGGCGCGGAAGCCGGCGATCACGGCCATCACTTGCGCGACCGGGTTCATGTCCATGCCGACGTTGATCGACACGAAGCTCACGCCGGCCTCACGCAGGCGGTCGATAGGCGCGAAGCTGGCGGCGGGGTGCAGCGGCAGGCAGGCGTGGGATTCCCAGAGGAGGTTGGGCGGGATCATGGCGGTCAATCGTTTCGTTTCTTCTATTCTGTCGCAGCGGTGGCGATGGGAAATCCATCCGTGGGCTGGCGGCGAAAGCCGGTGGAGGCTTCCATCAGCTGCCGGGTATAGGGCTCGGCCACGCGGTGCGCGGCCAGGTCGGCCGAGGCCAGCATCTCGACCGTGCGGCCGCGCTGCATCACCATCAGACGTTCGCAAAGGTGGGTGACCACGGCCAGGTCGTGGCTGACCATGATGAAGCTCAGACCCCGGCGCGCGCGCAAGGTTTCCAATAAATTAAGCACTTCGGCCTGCACCGAAGCATCGAGCGCCGAGGTGGGCTCGTCGAGCAGCAAAATCTGCGGCTCGAGGATCAGCGCGCGGGCAATCGCGATGCGCTGGCGTTGCCCGCCCGACAGCTGGTGCGGGTAGCGAAAGCGAAAGCCCGTGCCCAGGCCGACCTCGTTCAACGCGCGCTCGATGCGCTCCTGTTCGTCGCCGATGCCGTGGATGGCCAGCGGCTCGGCCAGCAGCCGGTCGACCGTGTGGCGCGGGTGCAGCGAACCATACGGGTCCTGGAACACCATCTGCACCAGGCGGCGAAACGGCTTGCTGCCCGGTTCGGGTTGCGGTGCCGGGCCCAGCAGCTTCACCGTGCCGGACTCCCTGGGCGCCAGGCCGCAGATGGCGCGCAGCACGGTCGATTTGCCCGAGCCCGATTCCCCGACGATGCCGAAGCTCTCGCCGGGCTGCACGGTGAACGAGCTGTCGGCCACGGCCACGAAGCCGTCGAAGCTCACGCGCAGGTGCTGCACGTCGAGGCCGATGGAGGTGCTTACAGGGCCCACTCTGGCCTCCGGTCCAAGGTGGGCAGCGGGTGCCGGTTCGCCCCCAGCTGCGGCAGGCAGTTCAGCAGGCCCAGCGTGTACGGGTGTTTGGCCTGGGCCAGCCCGCCCGCGCTGAGTTCTTCGACCACGCGGCCGGCGTACATCACCAGGATGCGGTCGCAGAAGGTGGACACCAGCCGCAGATCATGCGAGACGAACACCAGGCCCATGCCGCGCTCCGTCACCAGCTTGTCGAGGATGGCCAACACCTGCAGCTGCACGGTCACGTCGAGCGCGGACGTGGGTTCGTCGGCGATCAGCAGGTCGGGGTTGGCGATCAGCATCATCGCGATCATCGCCCGTTGACCCATGCCGCCCGAGACCTCGTGGGGATACAGCCTGAAGACGCGCTCCGGGTCGTCGATCTGCACCGAGGCCAGGGCCTCCAGCGCGCGTTGCCTGGCCTCGGCGCCCGTCACCCGGGTGTGCGCCCGCAGCGCTTCGACGATCTGCTTGCCGATCGTCATCACCGGGTTCAATGAAAACTTCGGGTCCTGCAGCACCATGGCGATGCGGCCGCCGCGCAGTTCGCGGCGTTGTTTCGGTGGGCAGTTCAGCAGGTCGATGCCGTTGAAGGCCAGGCGTTTGGCGGTGACGATGCCGCCCGGCGCCGTGAGGCCGAGGATGGCGCGGCCCGTCTGCGACTTGCCCGAGCCCGATTCACCCACGATGCCCAGCCGCTCGCGGCCCAGGTGGAAAGACACGCCCCGCACCACTTCCACGCGGCCGCCGTCGCGGTTGGGAAAAGACACCCGCAGGTCGTCGACTTCGAGCACCGGGGCGGTCATTTCACGCCCTTCGGGTCGAGTGCATCGCGCAGGCCGTCACCCACCAGGTTGAAGGCCAGGCTCACCAGAAAGATGGCCGCACCCGGCGCCGCCGCCACCCACCACTGGTCGAGCACATACAGCCGGCCATTGGCGATCATCGCGCCCCACTCGGGCATCGGCGGCTGGGCACCCAGGCCCAGGAAACCCAGCCCGGCGGCGGTGAGGATGATGCCGGCCATGTCGAGTGTGACCCGCACGATCAGCGACGACAGGCACAGCGGCATGATGTGGTGCAGCACGATGCGCCAAGGCGAGGCGCCGATGAGTTTCACCGCGGCGATGTAGTCGGTCTGGCGGATGGTCAGCGTCTCGGCGCGGGCCATCCGGGCATAGGGCGGCCAGGCCGTGATGGCGATGGCGATCACCGCATTCTCGATGCCCGGGCCGAGCGCGGCCACGAAGGCCAGCGCCAGGATCAGCCGCGGGAACGCCAGGAAGATGTCGGTGATGCGCATCAGCGTGGCGTCGACCAGGCCGCCGGCATATCCGGCCACGGTGCCGACCAGCAGGCCGATGGGCGCGGCCAGCACGGCCACCAGCACCACCACGAACAGCGTGATGCGCGAGCCGTGGATCAGCCGCGACAGGATGTCGCGCCCCTGGTCGTCCGTGCCCAGCCAGAACTGGCCCGACGGCGGCAAGAGCCGCGTGGTGCGCAGGTCGCCCACGGTGGGCGAGTAGGGCGCCAGCAGCGGCGCGAAGATGGCCACCAGGATCAGCAGCAGCACGATGCCCAGGCCCAGCATGGCCAGCCGGTTGCGCATGAACACGCGCCAGGCGCCATAGGCCCGGCCCCAGGCCGCCTGGCGGCGCGAGGCGGGACGGTCGGACATCAGCCAATCGTGCAGGCTGGGTTTGAGTGGGATGGGCTGGTTCATCGAATACGGGTCCGCGGGTCGAGCGTGCGGTACAACACGTCGGAGAGCAGGTTGAGGCCGATGTACACCGAGCCCACGGCGATGGTGCCGCCGAGCACGGCGTTCATGTCGGCGTTCTGCAGCGAATTGGTGATGTACAGGCCGAGGCCCGGCCAGGCGAACACGGCTTCGGTCAGCACCGAGCCTTCGAGCAGGCCCGCGTACGACAGTGTGATCACCGTGACCAGCGGCACCATGGCGTTGCGCAGCGCATGGCGCCAGATGATGCGCGCCTCCGACAGGCCCTTGGCGCGCGCCGCCACCACGTATTCCTGCGACAGCTCGTGCAGCATGAACGAACGTGTCATGCGGCTGATGTAGGCCAGCGAGAAATAGCCCAGCAGCGAGGCCGGCAGGATCAGGTGCGACAGCACGTTGGCAAACGCGTCCCACTGGCCGGCCATGGCCGCGTCCAGCAGCAGCAGGCCCGACACATTGGCCAGCGTGTATTCATAGGTCACGTCGACCCGGCCCGGCCCGCTGACCCAGCCGAGCTTGGCGTAGAACAGCACCAGGCCCATCAGCCCGAGCCAGAAGATCGGCACCGAATAACCCACCAGGCCCATCACGCGCACGACCTGGTCGACCCAGCGGCCGCGCCGCACCGCCGCCCACACGCCCAGCGGCACGCCGAAACCCACGCCGATGATGATGCCCAGCGTGGCCAGCTCCAGCGTGGCCGGAAAGGCCCGCAGGATGTCCTGCATCACCGGGTGCGAGCTCAGCACCGAGGTACCGAAGTCGCCGTGCAGGATCTTGCTGACGTAAATGTAGAACTGCTCGTACAGCGGCTTGTTGAAGCCCATTTCCTCGCGCACGCGGGCCACCAGTTCGCCCGAGGCACGGTCGCCCACGATGGCCAGCACCGGGTCGATCGGCATCACGCGGCCGATGAAGAAGGTGACGGCCAGCAGACCCAGGTAGGTCAGCACGATCACCACGGCAAAGCGGGCCGCGGTCAGCAGCATGCGCCCGCGTTTGCGGCGCACGCTGCTCTGCCCTGTGGCGGGCATCTGGCTAGAAGCGGTCAACGCTGTCTCGCGTGGTTACTTCTTGCTCACCAGGAACATGTAGTTGGTGTCGAACGTCGGGCCGAGCTTGAAGCCGTCGACATTGCTGCGCACGGCCGCCACTTCGGTCTGCTGGAACAGCATGATGAAGGGGCTGGTCTTGCGGAACTCGGCCTGCATGTCTTCATACATCTTCTTGCGCTTGGCAGTGTCGCGCTCCAGCACGGCGGCGTCGGCCATCTTGTCGAGCGCGGGCACGATCCAGGCGTTGCGCCAGGCCAGTGGCTTGGCCTTGGCCTCGTCGCTGTTGTCGCTGTTCTGCACGAAGGTGGTGTTGGTGTGCGGGTCCCAGTAGTCGGCGCCCCATTGGCCGATGTACATGTCGTGGGTGCGGGCGCGGTACTTGGTCAGCACCTGTTTACCGTCGCCGGGGATGATCTCGATGTCGATGCCCGCGCGCTTGGCCGTCTGCTGGAAGGCTTCGGTGATGCCTTGCACCGGCTGGATGGTGCGCATGTCGATGGTGACCTTGAAGCCGTTCGGCAGGCCGGCCTTGGCCAGCAGCGCCTTGGCCTTGTCGACGTCGAGCTTGTAGGGCATTTCGGTGCTGGCACCGAGCAGGCCCACGGGCATGAAGTTCTGGTCGATGATGCCGATGTTCTTGATCAGCGTGTCGCCGATGGCCGCGTAGTCGACCAGCCACTTCAGGGCTTCGCGCACTTCGGGCTTGGCCAGGTTCGGGTTCTTCTGGTTCAGGCTGATGTAGTAGACCGTGCCCTTGGGCGCCGAGGTCGACTTGATGTCCTTGTTGCTGGCCAGCGCGGCCAGGTCTTGCGGGGCCAGGTTGCGGGCAATGTCGATGTCGCCTTTTTCCAGCAGCAGGCGCTGCGTGGCGGCTTCCTTGACGTGGCGGTAGATCACGCGGGCCAGCGGCGCCTTGGTGCCGTAGTAGCTGTCGTTGCGTTCCAGGGCGACGATTTCATTGGCGCGCCATTCGCGCAGCTTCATCGGGCCGGAGCCGGCGTAGTTGGTGCGCAGCCAGGCATAGCCCCAGTCGCCGTTCTGCTCTTTGG
>JAQGMQ010000607.1 GCA_028292305.1 Rhodoferax sp. | reverse complement strand
CCGCTGCGCATCAAGCTTGGCCTGGACCCGACTGCGCCCGACATCCACATCGGCCACACCGTGGTGCTCAACAAGATGCGCCAGTTGCAGGACCTGGGCCACACGGTGATCTTCCTGATCGGCGACTTCACCTCGCTGATCGGCGACCCGAGCGGGCGCAACAGCACCCGCCCGCCGCTCACACCGGAGCAAATCAAGCACAACGCCGAGACGTACTACAAACAGGCCAGCCTGGTGCTGGACCCGGCCCGCACCGAGATTCGCTACAACAGCGAGTGGAGCGAGCCGCTGGGCGCGCGCGGCATGATCCAGCTGGCCTCGCGCTATACGGTCGCCCGCATGATGGAGCGCAACGACTTCCACGACCGTTTCCACGGCGGCCAGTCGATTGCCGTGCATGAATTCCTGTACCCGCTGATGCAGGGCTACGACTCGGTGGCGCTCAAGGCCGACCTGGAGCTTGGCGGCACCGACCAGAAGTTCAACCTGCTGATGGGCCGCCACCTGCAGGCCGAATACGGCCAGGAGCCGCAGTGCATCCTGACCATGCCGCTGCTCGAGGGCCTGGACGGCGTGGAGAAGATGTCCAAGTCGAAGAACAACTACATCGGCATCTCGGAGCCGGCCAACACCATGTTCGCCAAGGTGCTGAGCATTTCCGACGTGCTGATGTGGCGCTGGTACACGCTGCTGTCATTCAAATCCGAAGCCGACATCGTCGCGTTGAAAGCCGAAGTCGAGGCTGGCTGCAACCCGAAGGACGCCAAGGTGGCGCTGGCGAAAGAGATCACGGCGCGCTTCCATTCGCCGGCCGCGGCCGACGCCGCCGAGCAGGACTTCATCAACCGCAGCAAGGGCGGCGTGCCCGACGACATTGCCGAAGTGGCGCTCAGCGGCGCGCCGCTGGGCATCGCGCAGTTGTTGAAGCAGGCCAATCTGGCGCCTTCCACTTCAGAAGGCAACCGCCTGATCGATGGCGGCGGTGTGCGCATCGACTCAAGCGTGGTCAGCGACAAGGGGCTGAAGCTGGAAGCCGGCAGCTACGTGGTGCAGGTGGGCAAACGCAAGTTCGCCAAGGTGACCCTGAGCTGACGTTCAGGGCGCAGGCGAAGCCATCGGCTTGCCCTTTTCGACCACATACACACCGAGCAATTTGGTCGGCTCCGCGCCTTCGTTGTGTGCATCGTGGACGATGCCCGCGGGCACCACGAAGGACTCGCCGGCCTTGAGCTTGCGGGGTGGCTGGCCGTCGACCAAGAGCGTCAACTCGCCCTCCATCACGTAGCTGATTTCATCGCCGGGGTGGGTGTGCCGTCCGGCCTTGGCACCAGCGGCCACGTCGACGCGCGCCACCACAGCCTCGCGGCCCGGCACCGAGACATCGGCCTTGCCGACCAGGGTGCGCGTCAGGCCCGAGGCCTGGGCATGGGCCGCGCCCGACGCCATCGTCAACAGGGCGGTGAACAGGCCAGCCAGAACAAGGCCGGCACCGGGTTTGCGCAAAGTCATGGAGTTTCCTTGAGGATGTTGTCGTGATGAACGCGGCCCATCGTAGCCGCGCCCTCCCGCCATCGCCCCGGTAGGAACCCTCAGCGCGCAGCCTGCGCCTTCGTACCGGCCTGTTCCAGCATCCGCACCATCTGCGCATAACCGCGCGTGCGCGCCAGTTGCAGCGGTGTGTTGCCCTGGCGGTCGGCCAGCTGCAGGTTGGCGCCTGCCGCGATCAGCGCCTGCAATGTGCGTTGGTGGCGCGGGCCACCGTCGCCGAGCACGATGGATTCGATCACTGCGGTCCAATGCAGGTTGTTGACGTGATCGAGCGGCGCGCCGGCGGCGATCAGCTGGCGCACCACGCCGTCATGGCCCAGGTGCGCCGCGGCGATCAGCGCGGTGCCGTCGTAACGGCTGGTGGTCAGCTTCGCGCTGGCGCCCGCGGCCAGCAGCGCGGCCAGGGTGGCCTCGTCGTCGGCCACGGCGGCGATGGTCACGGCGTCGTAGCGGTCGTTTTCCAGCAGCGCCAGATCGGCACCGGCCTGCGCCAATGCACGCACCACCGGAACCTGCCGCGCAAAGGTGGCGACCTGCAGCGGCGTGCGGCCCTGTTCGTCGCGCAGGTTGAGGTCGGCCTTCTGCGCGATCAGCTTGTCCACCTTGGCCAGGTCGCCACGTTGGGCCGCCGCCAGCAGGCCGGTGTACTGGCCGATCTGCGCCGGGCTGGGCGGCACCTGGGCCGAGACGGCGCCGGCCGCCAGAAGGGCAGCCGCCAGCGTCAGCGAACGGATGCGGGTTTTCTGCAGGATGTGCATGGTCGGCCTCCGGTGGTGCGCGCGCGTACTTACTTCAGCAGCTCTTTGACGTGGTCGATGGCGGCCAGCGCGCATTGTTCGTCGAGGTTGCCCGCGGGTGCGCCGCCCACGCCGACCGCGCCGATCACCTCATTGCCCACCTTCACCGGCACGCCGCCGCCGAGCAGCAGATAACCGGGGATGTTGACCAGGTTCGCCGCGCCCGGGTTCTTCTGGCTGATCTCCATGATGGCCAGCGTGTTGTTCTTGGCCGATGCGGATGTGAAGGCCTTCTGCTGGCTCGCGCCCAGCGTGTGTGGGCCGGCGTTGTCGGCACGCTGCACGGCGCGCACGCCGCCCGCGCGGTCGACGACGGTGGCCGAGACGGCATAACCGTTGGCGGCGCAGGTGGCCACGGCCGATGCGGCGATCTGGTTGGCCAGGTCGAGGGACATATTGCGTTCGGTGCGCACGGCCTGCGCGTTGGCGGCGCCAGCCATGAAGGCCGTGGAGGCGAGGGCGATGAAGGCGAGTTTGAGAGAGTTTTGCATGGTGTGCTCCAGGTGGTTTTGCAGTTCAGGGCGGTTCGATCAACCGTGGGAGAACTGTAAAAAACCAGGGCCGATTTGCCCATGCGTACGGCTACTCTGCCGGCTCCGTAGAACTACGGAGCCCCTCCCTTCTTTCCGTAGTTCTACGGAGCCGTTCCCTCCTTTCCGTAGCTACGGAGCGGCCTCGTCCGCCAGCGCCGCGTAGCTGCGGATCAGCCGCGCCAGCGACTCGGCTTCCAGCTTGGCGAACAGGTTGGCGCGGTGCGTCTCCACCGTGCGCGGCGACACGGCCAGTGCGCGGCCGATCTCCTTGTTGGTCAGGCCCGAGACGATCAGCCCCAGCACCTCGCGTTCGCGCTCGGAAAGTTGCGCATAACGCTCCCGCGCCTGCCGGTCGGCCTGGTGCCGCTCGCGGGAGCGCACGTGTTGCCGCACCGCGTTCTGCAGGGCCTCGATGAGTGCCTCGTCGTCCACCGGCTTTTCCAGGAACTCCGCCGCGCCGGCTTTGAAAGCCCGTCGGCACATCTCCACCGTGCCGTGGCCGGTCAGCATGATCACCGGTTGGCCGACGCCCTGCGCTACCAGCGTGTCCAGCACGGTCAGACCGCTGATGCCGGGCATGCGCACGTCGAGCACGATGGCGCCGACGCCGTGCCGGTCGAATTGCGCCAGAAACGTCTGCGGGTCGGCCCAGGCCATCACCCGCAGACCGACGGTGCCGATCAGCAGCGCCAGGCTGTCGCGCACGGCGGCGTCGTCGTCGATGAGGTGGA
Source organism: Rhodoferax sp. (assembly GCA_028292305.1). Lineage (GTDB taxonomy): Bacteria > Pseudomonadota > Gammaproteobacteria > Burkholderiales > Burkholderiaceae_C > Rhodoferax_B. The sequence goes on along the minus strand of JAQGMQ010000607.1, from coordinate 1,502 downwards.
TCAGCGGTGAAAGCGTGGTATTCATGGGGCGGCCGCGGCAGCAGGGACAAGAGGCAGCGACAGGCGCAGCGCCGCGCCGTGCGGCTGAAGATTGCTGGCCGACAACGAGCCGCCCATGTTGCCGGCCAGGCTTTCGCACAGGTTCAGCCCCAGGCCGAGGCCATCCGCGCGGGTCGAGAAAAACGGTTCGAAGATACGCGGCAGCACCTCGGCGGCGATGCCCGGTCCGCTGTCCTGCACGGTCAACCTGCCCTGGCCGGCGCCGGCCTCGATGCGCAGGGTCAGGCTGCGATCGGCCGCCGGCACTTTCTCCAGCGCCTGCAGGGCGTTCATCAGCAGGTTATGCACGATCTGCTCCAGCGCCACGCGTTCGGCCAGCACCGTCACCGGGTGTTGACCGGCGTGCAGCGTGGGCACCACACCGCGCCGGGTGCACTCGGGCTCCAGCAGGTAGAGGGCTTCTCGCACGGCGTCCTGCAACGGCACCGGTGCCAGTTTGCCGGCCAGGTCGGGCCGCTCCACCGCGCGGCGCAGCCGGCCCACCACTTCCGATGCGCGGCGCGCCTGTTCGGCGGCCTGGGTCATCGCGCCGCGTGCGGTTTCCAGCTCGGGTGGGTCTTCCAGCAGCAGGCGGCGGGCGGCCTGGGTGTTGGCCAGCACGGCGGTCAGGGGCTGGTTGAGTTCGTGCGCCATGCCGGCTGCCAGCTCGCCCAGCGTGTTGAGCCGCGCCACCTGGCCCAGGCGCAGCAACTCTTCGGCGCGGCGGCGGGCGGCACGCTGGGTCATGGCGGTCTGCAGCGCGGCCAGCAGCAGCGCCATGCCGGCGGCCCAGGCCAGCATCCAGGCCCAGGGCAGCTCGGCCCAGCCGACCTGGCGGATGGCGAACACGTCGAAGGGCTGGCTGTCGGTGGCCAGGTGTTTGTGGAATTCGAAGCGCCAGCCGGCCAGGGCGCCCGCGGCCAGGCGCCCGGGCTGCACCACGAACACCTGGCCGTCCTGTTCCAGCGTGAGGCGCACCGGGCTGGTGTCGCGTGGCATCGGCCATTCGCTCCACGGCAGCATGGCGGGCACGTCGATCATCAGCGCATAGCTGTTGGGGTCGGCACCCAGCACCAGCCGGTAGCGCCCGGCGGCCAGATGCGACGCGGCCAGCGCCACGCGGCCGGCCTGGCGCGAAGTGGCTTCGGCCTGCGCCAGCGCCGCCTGGGCCGCGGCCACGTCGCTCGGCCAAGCCTCGCCCACCCCGCGGCGCAGCACCTCGAGTATTTGCGGATACACCGACGACAGCCGCTGCTCGGGCTGCGCCGTGGGGCCTGCCGTACCCGCCGGCTGCAGCAGCGCCAGCGTGGCCAGCACGGCATCCTGTTGCACCGCGCGCTGGCTCAGCAGCCGGTGCGCGATGCGGGCGTCGGCCTCGAAGCTGTCGCGCTGGTGCGTCAGCTCCTGGCGCGCCAATGCGATGGCGCCCAGCGCGGTGATCAGGCCCCAGGCCAGCAACCAGG
>JAQGMQ010000238.1 GCA_028292305.1 Rhodoferax sp. | reverse complement strand
GACGTTTTGCCACCTTTGGCGTCTTTTGTCGATTGAGGCATTGTGTGTCCTTGAAGTGGAATCAGCAGTGCCAATTTGCCGCGGGGCCGGCTCTTCTCTTGTAGGACGCGGTAGCGCATTCATGACGCCATTGCGATGACCCGCCATGCCGGTCATCGAGGGGTGACTTGGCGCGACTTCGACCCGCATGGCCGATCAGGGTCAGCACAACTCGCCTTGCCTTTGCGGCTTCGCTCTCTGCCGCCAATGGCCGCCGAGTCAAGCCCCAAGGTTCCTGCCACTACCCACCAGCATCACACCGCGATCCCGGCTCTCGCCTGCACCACGGAATTTGAGCCGGCTGGTGCGAGGCTGGCGATGCACTCGTCGCGATGCGCCGGGCATCGATCGCCTATGCACTGACCAAGGCTCCGCGCTGCCGTGATGGCCGTGCGCGGCGAGAACCACAAGATCGTCGGTGGGCAGAATCAGGGTCGGCAGGACGGGCTTTGGGTGGTGCGTCATACTCAAGTCCCCTGCGTAACAGACAGAGAGAGCGCTCGAAATGGCCACCAAAACAGTTTCCATTCCCAAGGACGACACAGAAGATTTTTATCTTGGGATCGAAGGCGTGGGCTTCGCGACAGCTGAGTTCGTACTGACCGCCGTCGCCGACGATGCAGTGACGTCCGACCCATCGCGGTACCGGGTCAGGGTGACGCGCAACGTCGCGGCTACGGCGGTCTCGTATGAGTACGACGCCGGCCTGGGCTTCGATTGGGTGCCTGAGTCATTGGCCGACATCAAACGCAATCGCTTCGGCGCTCCATGACAGGCACGCAACCAATGGGTTCGTGCGTCAAGGTCGGGCCACGGCTTCAGGCACGAAGACCCCGCCAACGCGGGGGGTCAGCCACGCATCGGATCGGATGACCGGCTTCGTCCACCTCGCCGAGTTCATCCGCACAAGACAGCCACGCCAAGGGCCTGTCGCCGAGCCGCCGAGTCCCCAGCCAAACGCAAGGGGGATGCTCTTCAAGATTTCACCGCACCGGTTCAGCCAACGGCAAAGCCTTCGCCTGTGTGTAGTTGAGCATCACCGTGGACCCACTGACGTCAACAGGCTCAGATACCAATTGAACGGCGCCGGCGGTGGTGACGCGCATCAGGGTTTCCTTGCGCACACCTGCACCGGTCAACACCACACGCAATAACGCCAACGTGGCGGAATCGGACTCCAGCGAATACGTCAAGGTCGAGCTCCCCAGCACGGTGCGCTTTGCGCTGCTTTCATAAGTGGTGGCACGCGACAGGACACCGCTCGCGCCGACGGCCGCCGACTCGGGCAAGGGATCGCTGCTGACCACGGTGTACGTGCCGTTGACCACTTCCCCCACCAGACGCCGATTGGCATCGAAGAACCTCTGGGACGATGCATAAAAGGGAATGGTCTGGCCCTGTGCGAATCCGGCGCCGTCGATGGCGCGAACATTCGTGAGTGCCGGCGCGTTCTCGAATGTGGAGGCAATCGCGTCGTTTTGCGACGTTGTCCCCGATGCCGTAAAGCCGATGCCACTGATCACGCCAGATGCCGTGAATCTGAACGAGCTGGCCGCCGTCATGTAATTGCCGTAGGCAGCAGCCAAGGGGAAGGTGACGGGGCCGGACGGCGTGGTCGGCACCACCGGAACCGGCGCGGCGCCCGCACCGGTGTTCCACACGTAATACACCGGCCCCTCATACCGAAAGTCGGGCAGCGACGCCCGGATGGCATCGCGCTCGGCCGCATCCATGGTGTAGAAGTGCGCGTTGTTCGTCAGGCGGAAGAACCGGTACAGGGCTGTCGCACCGTCGCCCGCATCGCCTCTCGCGTACCAGACCGGGCCCTCATACGAGAACTGTTTGAAGTTGGCGATCACGTAGTCGCGCTCGGCCGCGTCCATCGTGTAGAAATGGGCGCTCGACTGGGTGTTGTAGAAGCGATAGACCGGTTTCAGATCTGCGGCTGCCTGCGTGTACGCATAGAACACCGGGCCTTCATAGCGAAACTGCTTCAGGTTGATGATGACGTTGTCGCGCTCCGCGACATTGACGGTGAAGAAGTGCGCGCCCGTGCCCGCGTTATAAAAGCGGTACACCGCACTTCGCGTTTCCGCAGCGGCCCGTGGCACGGCGGTCACTTCCGCGGCACGTGCGGCCACCGTCGTCGAGGAGGCAATACCCAGCCAGGCCTTGAGCGCGCCGATGGTTTCCGCATCGGCGTTTTTCAGCGGGGCGGCCACTGGATCGACCGCCGCGTCGACAGCACCGGCCTCGGGCGTCGGGGCGGTCCAGCCTGCATAGACGGCGCCTTTCGGAGGCGGGCTGTTGAGGCGCAGCAGCGAAACATCGCTGCCTGCATTGCCATACAGCAGAACGGCGCCGCCGGTCACGGTACGGGGGCCAAGCCTGGATGCGGTGTCAGCGTCCTTGCGCCATACCGTCTGCACGCTGCTGGCCTGCGTCTGGTTCGTTATGCATTGCTGGCTGGCCAGAAAATAAGGGATGCCGCTGTTGGCCGCGTCGTTGAGCAACACGCCGGTGCACGCATAGGAATCCCCGTCTTTGACCACGAGCACCCGGGCTTGATCGGCACGCGCAACCGACGCAGACAGCGGGGCCTCGGTGAGGTGCGACAGCTTGGAAATGGCAATGTCCAGCTGCGCCATATCGGCGCTGGCGGCCAACTCGATCTCCAGCGTGGTTTCGGCACCTTCGACCAACGGTGTCCAGTATGTACGGGCAACATCGGACGCGCCGCCGGCGGCCAAGTTACGCTGCCCGGCCAACAGAATGTCGGACGCCTGTATTTCCTGCGCCTGCGTCGCGTCGTGTGCGTAAACACGCAGTTTGGCATCGGGCGGCAAGCTGTGAACCAGCACGCCGAGCCGAAGCGCTTTTGCCTCCGGTGAGGTCACGCTGATTGCAGCAACACGTTGCCCGCCGGGCACGATGTGCCACTCGAGTTGGGCGGCCAGTGCGGCCGACGTGGCCAGCGGCTGCACGTCGCGCGCGAACCCCATTTGGCGAGGTGCATTCGACCCGCCTGAAGCCGTCGAGTCCGCCGCTGCATGGGGCAACAGCACGGGCAAGCTCACGGTGCGGGTGCGCATCGGCGCGGCCTCGGCACGGCGCGGCACCAGGGTCTCGCCCAAGCCTTGCACCGCACTGCCTGTCATGGCCTCCGTGTATGCGGCACTGGACTTTGCCGGCGCCGCACCGCTGGGTTCCGAGCCGCCCCCACACCCTGCCACCAAGGCCACGAGTGCCACCGTAAGACCCAGAACCACCTGCTTGACCGCTTGCATCATGTAACCCTCAACATGCTTGTCGGATCGGCGCAGCGCCATCACGTCATGACACCGCTTGCGCTTACCTTTATTTACCTATTCCGCATAAAGGTTAACACAGCAAATTCAGACAAATGTGAGAAGCGGAAACCGTAAATTACATGCGCTTCGCCTCGGAAGGACTGAGTATCCGATCGAACAGATGGAGATAGAGTCGGCTCCGTCTTCGTTCGCCGACCTGCTTCCTACCGCCCCCCTGACTTCCCTACCCGCGGCAACACCAGCCAGAACACACTGCCCACGCCCAGCCGGCTGTGCACGCCCGCCGAGCCGCCATGGGCTTCAGCGAGGCGGCGGGTCAGCGCCAGACCGAGGCCCGCACCGGGGTAGACCTTGGTGTTGCCTTCGCTGAGCTGACCGAAAGGCAGGAACAGCCGCGGCATGTCCTGCTCGGCGATGCCGACACCGCTGTCCTCCACCTCGATGCGGAAACTGTCGCCGGTCTCGGCCCAGGCACGCACGGTGACGGCGCCGCCCTCGTGTGAAAACTTGATGGCATTGGACACGAAGTGCGACACCATCTGGTTCAGCCGAAGCTCGTCCACCACCACTTCGTCGAGCGTCGGGTCGGTCTCCAGCGTCAGGTAGATGCCCTTGTCGAGGCTCTCGTTCCACATCGCGTCGATGGCTTGGCGCAGCACGCTCTTCAATGACACACGCTCACAAGTCAACGCCAGCAGACCCGAGTCGACATGCGCAAAGTTGAGCACGGTTTCGATCAGGCCCAGCAGTTGCCGTCCACTTGATCCGATCTGGGCCAGGTAGTGTTTGAACTTGGGCGAATCCGGTGGCACCGTGCCGGCCCGCAGCAGGTGCGCGTAGCCGATCAGCGCATTCAGCGGCGTGCGCAGTTCGTGCGACATGTTGGTCAGGAACGCGCCCTTCACGCGGTTGACCTCGGCCAGTTGCCGGTTTTCCACTTCGAGTGCGATCGCGTGCAACCGCTCCTCGGCGGCGCGCTTGGCGGCGGTGATGTCATACGACACCGTGCGCGTGGCAATGGCCTGGCCCTCGGCGTTCCTGATCACGGTGGCGCTGGACAACACCCGCCGCCGCTCGCCGATGCGGCTCACGATCTCGTAGTCCAGGTCGTCGACCCGGCCCTGCTGCATCAGCACCGGGAACCTGCTCTGAAACAACGCCCGCCCGTCATCGGTGAGGAAATCGGCCATGGTCAGCTTGCCGATCAGCTCGTCGCGCGAACAGCCGAGCCAGCGCAGACCGGCGTTGTTGATGCGGGCAAAACGGCCTTCAGCGTCGAGCGAGTGGTAGCCGCAGGGCGCATTGTCGAAAAGGTCGGCCATCTCGTCCAGCGCGCTGGCCATGGCCCTCTCCGAATCGGTCCTGATCTGCAGCGTCTGCGCCATCAGGTCGCGGCGCATCAGCAAGGGCTTGGTGACGATGTCGGCCAGCGTGCGCAAGGTGGTGGACTGCTCTGCAGTCAACACCCGCGGACTGCGGTCCAGCACACACAGCGTGCCGACCCGTTCGCCGCCGGGCAGCACCAGTGGCGCGGCGGCGTAGAAACGCAGCGCCAGTGCGCCAGCGACAAAAGGGTTGTCGGCGAAGCGCGGGTCGCGCGACAGGTCGGGCACGACCAGCATCTCGTCGGACTGGATGGTGTGCGCGCAGAAGGAGACGTCGCGCGGCGTCTCGACCACCGCGCCGACACCCACCGTCGCCTTGAACCACTGGCGGTCGCCGTCGACCAGCGTCACCATGGCCAGCGGCGTGCCGCAGGCGGCC
>JAQGMQ010000581.1 GCA_028292305.1 Rhodoferax sp. | reverse complement strand
ATGGCGCACTACTCGCGGTTCGTGATGGATACGCTGTTGAAGCACCCGAGCGTGCAGGATTGCAAGACCAGCTTCGTGCTGGACCGGGTGAAGACGACGACGGCGTTGCCGATCTGAACGCCTGCGCTAGGCGCAGAGGCTTTTCTCTTCGAGCGGCTTCGGCTGCAGGCTCAAGCCTTTCAGATACACATCAAGCGCCGCTTCCCCGGTAGCCACCAAGTCGAAGTAGCTGGTGTCCAGCAGCCAGTCCTGCATCAGGCCGGCGATGAGCGCATGCAGCCCCTGGGCCGCCACGTTGGCCGGTATGCTGAGCGGCACGCCCTGGTCGCGTGCCGCGAAGCGCAGGCCGCGGGCAATGTCGGCGATGCACTCGTTGCGCCCGTTGAAATGGCGGTCGCGCACGGCCTGCAGTTCGCTCACGTATTCGACCTGGTGGGTGGCCACTTCGAACACGCGGCGCAACTGCGCGTCGGTGGTCATGAGCCGCAGCGAATGCAGCACGGCGCCGCGCAGGCCGGCCAGCGGATCGCCGGCTTTCTCATTCACGCCCAGCTGCAGCGCCTGCTCGAGCGGCAGCGTGACGCGTTCCATCATCGCGTTGAACAGGTCGGCCTTGTCCTTGAAGTGCCAGTAAATGGCCCCGCGCGTGGCGCCGGCCTTCAAGGCGATCTCGTTCAGCGAGGTGCGCGAAACCCCTTGCGCATGAAACAGAAGTTCAGCGGCATCGAGCAGGCGGTGGCGGGTGGCCAGGGCCTCTTCCTTCGTGCGACGGACCAATTCTTCTCCTGCAGGGTGTGGGCGATTCGGTGTAATATACATCCATCGGTGTATGTAAGTTGGACATCAAGCGGGTTAACCCTGTCTTAACAGCCGGTACTTACACTCTTCCGTTCCCCTGGTTTCCAGCACCCCTATGGCTCAGCTCGGTTGGGCCATTTCCTGTTTCCCATTTCCCATTTCCCCGGAAGGAATCGCATGTCCGCTTTGCGCCCCAAACAACGTGATCCCGTGTTGACGTATTCGCGCCAGCTTCTCATCCCCAGCGCATTGGCACTCGCGGTACTGGCCGGCTGCGGCCAGGGCGACAAGCCAGCGGCGGGGCCGGCGGGCGGCGGCGCACCACCACCGGCCGAAGTCGGCGTGGTCACGGTCACGCTGGGCGACGTGGGGCTGGTCACTGAGCTGCCAGGCCGGCTCGAGGCTTCGCGCATCGCCCAGGTGCAGGCGCGGGCCGCCGGCATCCTGCAGAAGCGGGTGTTCAAGGAAGGCAGCGACGTGAAGGCCGGGCAACTGCTGTTCACCATCGATTCCGCGCCCTACGCCGCGGCCTACCAGAGTTCGCAGGCATCGCTGGCCCGCGCCCAGGCCAACCTGCAGCAGGCCCAGGCCCTGGCCGACCGCTACAAGCCGCTGGTCGAAGCCAACGCCGTGAGCAAGCAGGACTACGCCAATGCCGTGGCCGCCGCCGCCCAGGCCCAGGCCGATGTGGCCGTGGGCAAGGCCGCGGTGCAGACCTCTAAGATCAGCCTCGACTACAGCACCGTCACCGCGCCGATCTCCGGCCGCATCGGCCGCGCGCTGGTCACCGAAGGCGCGCTGGTGGGCCAGGGCACGGCCACGCCGCTGGCCGTGATCCAGCAGATCAACCCGATGTACATCAACTTCACGCAGTCCGCGGCCGAAGTGCTGGCGCTGCGCCAGAGCCTGGCCAGCGGCAAGCTCAAGCGCGCCGCCGGCTCCGACGCTGCCAGCGTGCGCGTGGTGCTCGACGGCATGGGTGAATACGCCCAGCCCGGCAAGCTGTTGTTCTCCGACCTGACGGTGGATGCGACCACCGGCCAGATCACGCTGCGCGCCGAAGTGCCCAACCCCGACGGCCAGTTGCTGCCGGGCCTGTATGTGCGCGTGCGCCTCGAGCAGTCGCAGGCCGCCAACGCCATCACGCTGCCGCAACAGGCCGTGACCCGCAACAACCAGGGCGACACCGTGATGGTGGTCGGCGCGGACGGCAAGGTGTCGCCGCGCAAGGTCAAGATCGGCTCGTCCAAGGGCACGAACTGGGTGGTGACCGACGGCCTGAAGGCCGGTGAACAGGTGATGGTCGACGGCTTCCAGAAGCTGCGCGGCGACGCGCCCGTGAAACCGGTGCCATGGCAACCCGCCGGCGCCGCACCGGCCGCACCCGCGTCGGCAGCCTCGGGCGCGACCGCAGCGGCAGCCCCTGCCGCCGCCGCATCCAACGCCACGTCGGCAGCCAAGTAAGGAACGCCCACAATGGCAAAATTTTTCATCGACAGGCCGATCTTTGCCTGGGTGATCGCGCTGTTCATCATCGTGATGGGCTCGATCGCCATTACCCAGCTGCCGATCGCGCAGTACCCTACCGTGGCACCGCCCGCCATCATCGTGAACGTGGCCTATCCGGGCGCCTCGGCACAGACGCTGGAAGACAGCGTGTTGTCGGTGATCGAGCGCGAAATGAACGGCTCGCCGGGCCTGATCTACATGGAATCGGTGGCCCAGGCCGACGGCACCGGCTCCATCACCATCAGCTACGACACCAACACCAACCCCGACCTGGCGCAGGTGGACGTGCAGAACCGGCTGTCGCGCGCCACGCCGCGTCTGCCGGCCACGGTGACGCAGCAGGGCGTGCGCGTCGACAAGTCGCGCAACAACTTCCTGCTGTTCACCCTGCTGTCGTCGGACGATCCGAGCATCGACACCACGGCACTGGGCGACTACGCCTCGCGCAACGTGCTGCCTGAATTGCAGCGTCTCGACGGCGTCGGCCAGGTGCAGCTGTTCGGTACCGAGCGCGCGATGCGCATCTGGATCGACCCGGCCAAGCTGCAGGGTCTGAACCTGTCGGCCGCCGACGTCAACACCGCCATCCAGGCGCAGAACGCCCAGGTGTCGTCGGGCTCGATCGGCGACCTGCCCAACATCACCGGCCAGGGCATTGCCGCCACGGTGGTGGTGAACGGCCAACTGACCTCGGTCGAACAGTTCGGCAACATCGTGCTGCGCGCCAACACCGACGGCTCCACCGTGCGGCTGAAGGACGTGGCCCGCATCGAACTCGGTGGCCAGAGCTACGCCACCTCGATCCGCCTGAGCGGCGTGCCCGCTGTCGGCATGGGCGTGCAGCTCACGCCAAGCGGCAACGCGCTGGCCGTGGCCAAGGCGGTGCGCGCCAAGATGACCGAGCTGGAACGCTACTTCCCCAAGGGCGTGAAGTGGACGATTCCCTACGACACCTCGCGCTTCGTGAAGATCTCGATCACCGAAGTGGTCAAGACGCTGTTCGAGGGCGTCGTGCTCGTGTTCCTGGTGATGTACCTGTTCCTGCAGAACTTCCGCGCGACGCTGATTCCGACCATCGCGGTGCCGGTCGTCCTCCTCGGAACGTTCGGAATCCTGTCGGCCTTCGGCTTCACGA
>JAQGMQ010000562.1 GCA_028292305.1 Rhodoferax sp. | reverse complement strand
CGATCCACCCCGCCGCGCTGTCGAACAACCTCGCGCGCATGCGCCGCGCCGCGCCCGATGCGAAGGTGTGGGGCGTCGTGAAGGCCGATGCGTACGGACACGGCATCGAGCGCGTGTACGAGTCGCTGCGCGCGGCCGATGGCTTCGCGCTGCTCGATTTGAAGGAGGCCGAACGCGTGCGGGCACTGGGCTGGCGCGGACCCATCCTGCTGCTGGAAGGCGTGTTCGATGCGCGCGACCTCGAGCTGTGTTCGCGCCTGGGCCTGTGGCACACCGTGCATTGCGACGAGCAGATCGACATGCTGGCCACGCACAAGACGCAGCAGCCGCACCGCGTGTTCCTGAAGATGAACTCGGGCATGAACCGCCTGGGCTTCGCGCCGCAACGTTTCCGCGCGGCCTGGACCCGGCTCAACGTGTTGCCGCAGGTCGACGAGATCTCGCTGATGACTCACTTCGCCGACTCCGACGGCCCGCAAGGCGTGGCCGAGCAGATGGCGGTTTTCAACGCCGTCACGCAGGATCTGCCTGGCGAACGCACGGTGGCCAACAGCGCCGCCACGCTGCGCCACACCGTGGGTGGCCCGTTGCAGCGGCCCGATCTGGCGCCGCTGGTGGCCGGCGACTGGGTGCGCCCCGGCATCGCCATCTACGGTGCCGCGCCCGACTTCCCCGAATACTCGGCCGATGACTGGGGCCTGCTGCCGGCGATGAGCCTGTCGGCCAAACTCATCGGCGTGCAGGAACTCGCGCCCGGCGCAGCCGTGGGCTACGGCGCCCACTTCGTGGCCGAGCAACCCATGCGCATTGGTGTGGTGGCCTGCGGTTATGCCGACGGGTATCCGCGCATCTGCCCCACCGGCACGCCGGTGCTGGTCGGCGGCGTGCGCACCCGCACCGTCGGTCGCGTCAGCATGGACATGCTGGCCGTCGACCTGACGCCCGTGCCCAGCGCCGGCTTCGGCAGCGAGGTCACGCTGTGGGGCCAGGCTGCCAATGGCGCGCGGCTGTCCATCGACGAAGTGGCACGCATGGCCGGTACCGTGGGTTATGAGCTGATGTGCGGGCTGGCGCTGCGGGTGCCGGTGGTCGTAGCCTGAAACAACTGAACTACCTGGCGTAGCGCCAGGCTTCAATACAGGCCGCGCACCCGGGCGTGCAGGCGGCTCAGGCCGAGCAGCGCATCGGTGAACGGCGTGGCCACACCGGTCATGGCGCCGAGTTCGCGCACCACGCTCACCAGCGCATCCAGCTCCACCGGCTTGTGCGCTTCCACGTCCTGCAGCATCGACGTCTTGAACGCGCCCAGCTTGCGCGTCACGGCGTGGCGGTCTTCGGGCTGCTGGTCGATGGCGATGCCCAGGCGTGCACCGATCTCCTTGGCCTCCAGCATCACGCTGGAAACGAAGCCGCGCACCAGGGCGTCGTCGAGGATCAGGTCGGTGGTGGCGCCGGTGAAGGCGCTGATCGGGTTCACCGTCATGTTGCCCCAGAGCTTGAACCAGGTGTCCTTCTGGATCTGGTCGGAGATCGGAGCCTCGAAACCCGCGCGTTCCAGCAGCGCCGCCAAGGCCTGCACCCGCGGCGTCACCTTGCCCGACGGCTCTCCCAAAATCAGCTTGTTGCCGAAGTGGTGGCGCACGAAACCCGGCCCGTTCAAGGCGCAACTGGCGTGCACCACGCAGCCGATCACGTTGGCGGCCGGGATGGCCCTGGCGATGTCGCCAGTCGCGTCGACGGCCTGCAGCGCGCGGCCCGCATAGTCGCCGCCGAAGCCCTGCAGAAACCACCACGGCACGCCGTTCATGGCGGTCAGCACGATGGTGTCGGGCCCGACCAGCGGGCCGATCTGCCGCGCCACGTCGGCGAGCGCGGGCGCCTTCACGGCCACGACGACGAGGTCCTGCACGCCGAGCGTGGCCGGGTCGTTGCTGGCCTGCACCGGCACCGCCGATGTGGCGTCGCCGGCTTGCAGCCGCAGGCCATCGGTCTGCAAGGCCTGCAGCGTCGCGCCGCGGGCCACCACGCTGACCTGGCAGCCCGCGGCCGCGAGCCGCGCGCCGATCCAGCCGCCGATGGCGCCCGCGCCATAGATGCAGACACGCGAAAGAGAAGTGGTGGTCATGGTTTGTCTCGTCTTCTGAAATGAAACTTGGGTTGGTCGATCAGTCAACCGACACCGGCGATGCGCTGGCCTGTTGCAGCCGCTGCATCATCTCGCGCTTGTTGTCGCGGCTGCGGCGTGCGTGTTCCCGCATGATGGCTTCGGCCCGGCCGCCTTCACGCGCCCGGATGGCGTGCAGCACGTCGGCGTGGTCGATCTGCGCGCGCTGGATCAGCGTGTGTTCAAGCCGCGGCAGCGAGCCGTTCAAGCCCAGTGCGCCGGGGCCGGCCATGGGGGTGCGGCCCACCACCTCGAGCGCGGCGGCCAGCGCGGTGTTGTCGGCCCCAGCCACCAGCGCCCCGTGAAAACGCGCGTTCATGGCGATCCAGCGCGCGGCATCGATGGCCTGTCCGTCGGCGGCCTCGTGCAACACCGCCTGGCCTTCGTCGACGCAGCTTTGCAATTCCTGCAGCAAGGCGCTGGACGCGCCGGCCTCGGCCACGCAGCGCGCGGCCATGCCTTCGAGCACGCCGCGCACATCCACCGCGTGGGCGATCGCGTCCATGGTGAAACGCCGCACCTGGAAGCCGCGCTTGGGCAGGCGTTCCAGCAGGCCTTCTTTTTCAAGCTCGCCGAGGGCAATGCGCAGGGGCGTGCGCGAGACGCCGAGATCGGCGGAAAACTGCAGCTCCACAAGCCGCTCGCCTGGCGCCAGTTCGCCCGCCAGCACCTTGCGGCGCAGCTCGTTGATCACCCGTTCTATCTGTGAAGCCATGGGGCACCTGTTGGGGAGAGCAAGGAGTTTACTGGCCGCGCGGCTGCAACGTTGCGGCATCAATTGCATGCATTGAATCCACGATACGGGTCAAAGTTATGCGGGTTAACGCCTATTAACGGCAATTCTCAACTTG
>JAQGMQ010000559.1 GCA_028292305.1 Rhodoferax sp. | reverse complement strand
TCACCACCAGGTTCTCCAACGCCAGGGTAAGCGCCACCGGGGACGAGACACCGACGAATTCGTCGCCCAGCGGGGCCGGCTGGCGCAGGGCATCGGAGCCGCCGCGGCGCCAGGTCCAGCCCGGGTCGCCGTAACACTGGTAGGCGGCCCAGGTGTTGCCGCCGCGGTTTTCGTTCCAGGCGGCCAGACGGGCCTGGGCCACGGCGTCGATGAAGCGTTCGCCACGCAGCAGCACGCGGTAGAAGGTGGTGGCGAAGACCTCGGCCGGCCGGTCTTCGACGGCCCAGCCGGCGGCGATGACGCAGCGCACGCCCACGCCGATCAGGGCCTCGGCGATGTTGGCCGCGAAGGCGGCGCGGTCGTAGGCTGGCAGCAGGCTGTCGGCTGCGCGGCCGGCCAGGTGGCAGCAGTTCAGGAACACCAGCTCGGGCACGGTGCGCATGGCCTGCACCTCGTTGGCCCCCAGGAAGGTGCCGCCCGACAACACCACCCCGCCGCGGCTGCCCTGCGCGCCGTGGCCGGCGATGTGGACCACGCGGTAGGGCCGTTCGAACAGGGCGTTGATGATGCTGCGCGCGTCGTCGGCGCCGCTCACCAGCGCGCGCACCTTGTCCTTCGCCAGGCGGTCGGGCCCGTTCTGCAACTGGGCCACCACCTGCTGGGCCTCGGCCCGCGCGCCAGGCAACGAGGGATAGGCGTCGGCGTTGCACAGCGGGTCGCCGATGACCAGCACGCTGTCGTCCGCCGAGGCGTCCGAGACCTGCATGCGGAACTACGTGCTGTCGAGTTGCAGCTTGCGCAGCAGCTTGCTGCGGATGGCCCAGGGCTTGTCGTCGGCCTTGGCTTCGCCGCGGCCGAGATGCTGCTGCGCGGTGTCGAGCAATTCCCAGGGGATGACGGCCGTGGTCTCGTCCACCTCGATCAGCATTTCGCTGGTGCCGCCGAGGAAGGGCTCCATCTCCACCGGCACCAGCAAATTGAACAGCGTGCGGCCGATCTGCGCATCGCGGTTGGCATCGTTCGATGCCTTCGCCACCAGTTCCTTCAGCAGCGGGCCCTGGGCCTGCTGGGCCCGCACCTCGGTGCGTGCGCGCCGCGTGTCGAGTGTGTAGGCGATCGACGGCTGCCCGTCCACCACCGGGCCCTTGAGCGCGCTGATCAGGTCGTAGGCGGCGCCACGGTAGCTCGAATCCAGCGACCTGCGCATGGCGCCTTCACCCGGTAAAACCCAGCCCACCACCTTGACCTGATCGGGCGCCGCGATCGCCTGCACCTGCAGCGCGCGCCAGGCCTCGCTGGCCCGGTCGAGGTAGAACTCCACCAGCGTCAGGTGGCTCAGCTGCGGCCAGGCCTTGCCGTGCCGGCCGCGGCTTTGCCGCAGTTTCAACGTGGCTTCATAAGCACCCTGGGCCACCAGTTGGGCCGCGGCACCGGCGGTGATGCCGGTGCCGCCACTGCCGATCAGGGTGGCGGCCATCTCGAACTGCGTGGGCTCGCCCGGCGACTCGGCCACACGCTGCGCATAGGCCAGCACCGCCTGGCACACGGTGTAGATGAGGTCGGTGGCGCGCAGCTTGCCTTCGTCGCCCAGGCCGGCCACCACCACCGCGCGTGGCCGCGGCACGTCGAGCAGGTTGTCGTCGGGGCGGCGCAGGTTCAGGAAGATCTGCTGCGAGCCCGGCGCGTCCGGGTACAGGCCGGCGGCCAACGACTGGCTCATGGTGCGGCCGAGCAGGGCGTCTGTCACGCCTTCGGTGCCGGTGAGCATGAGCGAGCGGTAGTGGCCGACGACCATCGGCTCGCGCACGAACTTCAGATCGCCGTTGCGTACCGAAACGCTCAGCGGCGCGGGGCCGGCAGCGCGGCGCGGCGGTGCTTCTGACGCGGTTGCCGCAGCCTCCGGCGTGGTGAAGATGTCGGCCAGCCGCGACGGCGGCTCGGCCCGCTGCGGTTCGCGTGAAGGCCGGCTTGGCACGTGTTCAACGGCGGCATCGGTGGTGGACGGTGCGGAGCCCGCACCCACCGACGCGCCGCGCGCCGCACTGCGCTGATCCACCCGCGGCAGCCGTTGTGTGTCGCCGGTTTCCAGCAGCTCCAGATAGCCCGGAAAGGCGTCGGCCACGCCCGGCAGGTCGCCATGCACGGCGTCGACATGCCAGGTGGCCACGCCGGGCAAGGCGGCGCTGGCATGCGTCACGCGGCCATCGCCGCCGTCCACCGCGTTGAGGTATTCGAGCCCGTCGGCGCCCATGCGGTAGCCGTCGGGCGTGAAGCGCGCCTGGCCGGTCACGAGCAGCATCTTCTGCGCGTCGGCGCCCAGGCTGGCGGCCTGCGCGTCGAGGCGGCGGCGCAGCTCCACGGCCTGCTTCAGCACGTCTTCGGGCGGCGCGCCCCAGGCATACACCGTGGTCTGCGAACGCAGCGCGTGCCAGACGCTGCGCGCCTTCAGCGTGGCCAGGTCGTCGTCGGCCAGTTGCTGCCAGCGGGCGGCCTGGTCCAGGCCCAGCACCGGGTCGCGCAGCCCGGCCTGCAGCTGCAGAAAGCCCGGCATGCCGGCCATGGTCTCGCGTGCGCCCCGGTTGTCGAACAGCGAGCCGAAGGCCACCAGTGCGTTGCCGAAGCTGTCGTCGCCCGACAGCACCTGCATCGGCGACCACGAGCCCGCGTTCGGCGTGCCCAGCATCAACAGCCGCGCGCCGCGCCGGTCCATAAGCCGGCGCCAGGTGTCGGGTTTTTCCAGCTGCAGCGTGCGCGCCAAAAGGCCGCCCATCGAATGCGCCAGGATGCGCACCGGCTGCTGGCTCGCCTGGCGCGCGTCGAGCGCGGCCTCCACCTGCAAGGCCAGCCGCCGCGCCTCGTCTTCGGTGGGGCGGCGCCAGTCGTAGGCGAAGGGGATCACCTCGTGGCTGTCGGCCAGGCGTTCGACGAGCGTGTCGTAGGTGCTGCCGACCGGGCTCTCGGCCTGCACCCGCGCGGCCGTGGCCGGGTCCCAGGCCAGCTTCTTCAGCCCGTTCACGAAGCGCAGCCCGACCCAGATGCGTTCGCCGTCGAGCTTGAGGTTCGAGCCCAGGATGCCGGGCAGCACGAACACCGCGGGCCGGCTGGCGGCAGCCGCCGCATCGGCCCCGCGCGAACGCAGCACGGCGCGCTCGACCCGCGGGCTGACCACGTCTTCGGCTGATGACGCCGGGTCGCCAGTGCCGTCCGGCAGGCCGCGCCCGCGTGTGCCGCTGGCGTCCTGGCCAGCCCACGACAGCGGGCCGATGGTCTTGAAGTCCACCGGTGCCGACTCGGTCAGGCCGGCCACCATGGCCGCCACGGTGCGATCGTTCTTGAAATACGCGAAGTGCGACACCTTGCCGCCGCGGTCGAGCACAAAACTCGCCTGGTCGGCCCGCGCCGTGCCGCCGTACATCGAACGGGTCTGCACCACGAGGTCGTTGTCGGTCCAGTAGAAAGCGTCGGCCAGCAGCGTCTTGACCCAGGAGCCGACGCTGTCGCCTGCCATGTCACCGGCTACCACGCGCAGCGCGCCCGGGATCGGTTGGCCGCCGCTGTTGATCCACTGCACCAGGCCACTGTCGGGCCGCATGGCTTCCATGCCCGGCAGCTCGGCCGGGTCGGCCCGGCGTCGCGCCACCTCGTATAAGAAGTCGACCAGCTCGGGCGCCACCGGCACGGCAGCCAGCTCCAGCCCCCATTTCAGCACCGACAGATAGGCATCGAAGCGCCCGGACGCCAGCAGCGTGCCCCGCGCCGGACAGCCGACGCGCACCACCCGTTCCACCGTGATGCCCTTGGTCTGTACCTCCTTGGCCAGGGCCACCAGGTCGGCCCGGTGCCGGCTGTAGCCCGCGCCCTTGAAATACGCCAGGTCGTCGGCGCCGACCGTGCCTGCGCCGCAGACCCGCGCCAGCACCTCGGCCACCAGCCCGCCGCGCGAGTGGGTCAACAGGTGTAGACGCGCGCCGGCCGGCAGCGCCTGCGCCAGTGTCAGGGCATTCGCGATCGGACTCTGGCCAAGGGTCGGGTGGTCGAGCGCATAGACCTGGCCGGCGTAGTGCGCAAACAGCGTGTCGACCTGGGCGCGGTGCTGGGCCCACAGGCTGCCGAAGGTGCTGGGCGTGTCGACAAACGTGCCGTGCACCAGTACCAGCATCGGCCCGGCAACGGGCGCCGGTGGCGTGCCGCAGAGTTGGCCGCTGCCCTTGAGCGTGGCGGGCAGGTCGCCCGGCTTCAACGCGTACAGGCCGGCCTGCACCTTGCCGTCGAGCTTCTTGGTTATGGCGGCCGTGGTGAGCGTCACCGCCTGGTCCTTGCCCACGCCGGTGACCACCGCGAAGCTGGTCAGCACCACCCGGGCCGCGCTGGACAGCAGCCCGCGCGTGGCCGGCGCCTCCAGCCCGGGCCAGGCGAGCTGAGCGGGTACGGGCACGGCGGTGTTGTCACCAGGTGCCGACGCGCCACGCGTGGCGGCGCTGCCCTGCGCGCGCATCAGGTCGCGCGCATCCTCCGGGTGCAACACCAGCGTGGGGCCGTCCTGGACGGTGAGCACCACGACGTCTTCGCCTGGGCGCGCGGCGACCCGCACCGGCTCGGCCGTGCCGCGCGTGGCCACCATCCGCACTGCGGTGCGTACGTGGCCGCGCACGGGGGGCGGGGCGCGCGTGTTGTCCGCGTCTGAGGACTTGAGCGCTGCGCCTGGCGGCAGCAACACACCCGGCACGAGGAACGCGATGTCAGGAACGCGGGCGGCGGCTTTTGGGGGCACGGCAAATCTCCTGTAGCTGGCGCGGGCCGTTCATCGGGTGGATGCCCGTTGCACGGCAAGTCGAAGCCGCCTGCGGCACGCAGAGGCCCCGCGGATGGCCCTCCGCGCCCTGGCCTTACAGCAGGCTCAGATCGAAAACGGCCGCTGCTTCACGAACTTGGCGGCACTGCCCAGCGTGAACAGGTTGGGCGATTGCGTCGGCGGCAGGCCGGCCCTGATGCGCGCGTGAAGCATCGCGTAGCTGCCGGTGAAGGCCCCGTTGTTCCACACCTTCAGCAGCTGTTCGGTGAAGGCGCCGTTGTGGTCGCCGTCCATCGAGGTCTGGTTGTCCTGGCAGCCCGAGATCAGCAGCACCGCGGCCTTGAACTGCGACACCAGCACTGTCAGCCGGCCGCTCACCGCCACGTTGGCGGCGGTGTTGACGTTCGCCAGCACCGCATCGGGGTCGACTGCGGCCTTGCCCACGGCCTCGGCGATGTCGTTCTGCAGCTTGTCGTAGAAGGCCTGGTGTTCGCGGTAGACCCGCATGGCCACCGGCGGCGGCATGAGCTTGGGGCGCTGGTGGGGCAGGGTGTCGAACTGGGGCGGCAGCTCGCGCACCACCGAGCCGCTGTGGCAGCTGTCCGAGAGCACGAGGATGCGCACGCCGGCCTTGAATTTGCTCAGCTCGAAGTAGAGTTCGTCGTCGATGAGCTGGCCGTCGAACAGGCACCAGGTCTCGTCCTTCTTGTCGGGCTCCTCGCCGGTCACGTCGTCCACCTGGCCGCCATGGCCCGAATAGCTGAGGAAGAAGAAGTCGCCCGCGCCCAGCGCCTTGGCCGCGGCGCGCATGGCGGTGAGCGTCTTGGCGCGGGTGCCTTGTTTGGTCAGCAGCACGGTGGGCTTGATGCCGATGGACCTGGCGATGGCCGCCATGTCGTTGGCGTCGAACTCGCAGGCCGCCAGCGGGCCGCTCCAGCCGCTGTACGCCGCGGGGCTGACGGCGTTGAGCCCGATGTGCAGCGACAAAGCCTTGGGCTGGGCGGCTGGCGCCTGGTTGTCTCTCTTGCTGGCCATGGTGGTCTCCATCTGCGTTGGACGGAGCCGATAATCTGCCTCCTTGTTGCGCGCTGTCAAGCGCCATAAGGAGGACGGCCGCGCGCGCGCCCAGCCTGGTGGGGCGCGCGCGACGGCCTGCTGTTCAGCGCAACCCGCCGCCGCTGGCGTTCTCTGCACGCTGGATCAATTCGATCTTGTAGCCATCAGGGTCGGTCACGAAGGCGATCACGGTGGTGCCCCCCTTCACCGGCCCGGCTTCACGCGTGACCGCGCCGCCGGCGGCCTTGATCTTGTCGCACGCCGCATAGGCATCGGGCACGCCCAGCGCGATGTGGCCGTAGGCAGTGCCCAGCTCGTAGCTTTCGACACCCCAGTTGTAGGTGAGCTCGATCTCGGCGTGTTCCGGGTTGGTGCCGTAGCCGACGAAGGCCAGCGAGTATTTGTACTCGGGGTTTTCAGAGGTGCGCTGCAGCGTCATGCCGAGC
>JAQGMQ010000558.1 GCA_028292305.1 Rhodoferax sp. | reverse complement strand
ACGGCCAGACCACCCCGCTGGCCACGCACAACCCGCTGCGCATCGCCGTGCACGGCTGGCTCGCCCTGGGCCGCGACCTGGTGGCCACACCCGGCTGGCGCCCTCGGCTGGCGGTTCTGTTCGGCCCGCCCGCGCCCGCCGTCAAGGCGTGATGACATGCCCACCGACACCGCACCGGCCGCACCCCGCGGCACCGGGTTTTTTCTTGCGCTAGGGATGGCCTGGCTGCTGGCCGCGGCCGCACCAGGCCATGCCGCCGAGACCGGCGATACCGGCGAGGTCAGCCCCCCGACGGCGTTCCGCCGCATCGACGACCTGCCCTACGGCGTCGCGCCGCGCCAGCGCATGGACGTCATCCTGCCAGCCCGGCCGGCGCATGCGCCGGTGCTGCTCATGGTGCACGGCGGCGCATGGATGGCCGGCAACAAGGATTCGCGCGGCGTGGTCGACAACAAGGCCGCCCGCTGGGTGGCGCGCGGCTTCATCTTCGTCTCGGTCAACTACCGCATGTGGCCCGAGGCCGATCCGGCGGAGCAGGCGCTCGACGTGGCCCGGGCACTGGCCGCGGTGCAGGCCCAGGCGCCAGGCTGGGGCGGTGACCCGGCGCGCGTGGTGCTGATGGGCCATTCGGCCGGCGCGCATCTGGTGGCCCTGCTGGGGGCGGCGCCGTCTCGTGCGCGGGCCGCGGGCGCCGGCCCCTGGCTGGGCACCATCGCGCTGGACAGCGCGGCCGTCAACGTGCCCGCCCTCATGCAACGGCCGCACCTGCGCTTCTACGACCGGGTCTTCGGCAGCGACCCGGCCTACTGGGCCAGCGCCTCGCCGCTGCAACAGATGTCGGCGGACGCCACGCCGATGTTGCTGGTGTGCGCGCGCCAGCGGCCCGACCAGCCCTGCCGCCAGGCCGAGGAAATGGCGGTCCGCGCCAAAGCCCTGGGCCGCCAGACCGACGTGTTGCCGCAGAGCCTGACCCACGCCGAGATCAACGCCCAGCTCGGTCTGCCCGGCGGCTACACCGACGCGGTGGAGGCGTTCATGGCCGGGCTCGACCCGGCACTGGCGCGCCGCCTCGGGCGCTGACACGGGCGCACACCGCCCTCAGGCGAAGTGTTCGGTATCCACCTCGCCGTTGGCCTGCGCCGTGTACCGCGACCCGACCACGGTCTGCTGGTTGATCAAGGCCTCGACCCGCGCCATCGCATCCGCCGACAGCCGCACCGTGGCCGCGCCCAGATCTTCCTTCAGATGGTCGAGCTTGGTGGTACCGGGTATCGGCACGATGTGCGGCGCCTTGTGCAGCAGCCAGGCCAGCGCCAGTTGCGCGGGTGTGCAGCCCAGCTCGGCGGCCAGCGCGGTGTACGCGGGCAAGAGCTTCAGGTTGGCGGCGTAGTTCTCGGGCGAGAAGCGCGGCATGGGCTTGCGCACGTCCTTGGCGTCGAGTGTGGCCACGTCGGTGAACCTGGCCGACAGGAAGCCGCGCGCCAGCGGGCTGAAGGCGACGAACGCGGCCCCGATGTCGCGGCAGGCGTCCAGCACGGCGATCTCGGGGTTGCGGGTCCACAGCGAATACTCGGTCTGCACCGCGGTGATCGGGTGCACGGCGTGGGCCTTGCGAAGGGTGGCGGCCGAGACTTCGCTCAGGCCCAGCGTGCGCACCTTGCCCGCACGCACCAGGTCGCTCATGGCGCCCACGCTGTCTTCGATCGGCACCCGCTTGTCCCAGCGGTGCAGGTAGTAGAGGTCGATCACGTCGGTCTGCAGGTTGCGCAGGCTGTTCTCGCAGTCGCGGCGGATGGCCTCCGGGCTGCCGTCGATCACCCGCTTCAGTCCGTCGTCGAACTGCACACCGGCCATGCCGCCCTTGCTGGCCAGCGTGAACCTGGCGCGGTGCGGCTTCATGACCCGGCCGACCAGCTTCTCGTTGCTGCCGAAGCCATACAGCGCCGCCGTGTCGAACAGCGTCACGCCGGCGTCGAGCGCGGCCAGCAGGATGCGTTCACCTTCTTCGGGTGACGGCGGCACGCCGTAGGCATGGCTCAGGTTCATGCAGCCGAGGCCGATGGCGGAAACGGTGAAGGGGCCGATGGGGCGGGTTTGCATGGCGGGATGTCCTCGTCTGATGAATTGAAAAGGGCCAGTCCGGTCGCGCGCGACGGAGCTGGCCCGGCAGTCTGGCTGGCTGCAGTTATGCGTTCAGTTGCTGTTCCAGCTGGTGCAGCACCTGGTAGCAAGGCAGCACACTGGCCACGCTCGAATTCGGCTCGCGGCCTTCCTTGATGGCGGCGAAGAATTCGCGGTCCTGCAGCTCGATGCCGTTCATCGACACGTCGACCTTGGACACGTCGATCTTTTCGTCCTTGCCGTTGAACAAATCGTCGTAACGCGCCAGGTAGGTGGCCGTGTCGCCGATGTAGCGGAAGAACGTGCCCAGCGGGCCGTCGTTGTTGAACGACAGGCTCAACGTGCAGATGGCGCCGTTCGCGGCCTGCAGCTGGATCGACATGTCCATGGCGATGCCGAGGTTGGGGTGGATCGGGCCCTGCACGGCGTTGGCCTTCACGATCGGGCTGCCGGCCTGGTAGGCGAACAGGTCGACCGTGTGGGCCGCGTGGTGCCACAGCAGGTGGTCGGTCCAGCTGCGCGCCTGGCCCAGCGCATTCATGTTGGTGCGGCGGAAGAAATAGGTCTGCACATCCATCTGCTGGATGTTGAATTCGCCGGCCACGATCTTGTTGTGCACGTACTGGTGGCTGGGGTTGAAGCGGCGCGTATGTCCACACATGGCGACCAGGCCGGTCTCTTTCTGCAGCGCGGCCACTTCCTCGGCGCCCTTCAGCGAATCGGCCAGGGGGATTTCCACCTGCACGTGTTTGCCGGCCTTCAGGCAGGCGATGCTCTGCTCGGCATGCATCTGCGTGGGCGTGCACAGGATCACGGCGTCGACTTCGGGCAGCGCCAGGCTGTCGGCCAGCTCGGTGGTGACGTGTTTGATGCCGTATTTGTCGGCCACTTCCTGGGTCTTGCCGAGTTCGCGGCTGATCAGCGAGACGACTTCCACGCCATCGATGTTCTTGATGCCGTCCAGGTGCTTGATGCCGAAGGCGCCGGCGCCGGCCAGGGCTACCTTGATTGTCTTAGCCATTAGTTGTTCTCCAGAATGAGGTGCCCCACCGCCGTATTCGACGCAGGCACATGGTAGAAGCGGTTCTTCACCGTCGGGGCCTTGCCACCCGCCACATCGGCCATGGCACCGCGGGCGATCAGCCACATCACGAGTTCGATGCCTTCCGAGCCGGCTTCGCGCACGTAGTCGATGTGCGGCACGCTGGCCAGGCCGTCCGGGTCGCTGACCAGACGGTCCAGGAACATGTTGTCGAACTCCTTGTTGATCAGGCCGGCGCGCGGACCCTGCAGCTGGTGGCTCATGCCGCCCGTGCCCCAGATCTGCACGTTGAGCGGCTTGTCGAACGACTCCACTGCCTTGCGGATCGCCTTGCCGAGTTCGAAGCAGCGCCGGCCCGAGGGCACCGGGTACTGCACCACGTTCACGGCGAACGGAATCACCGGGCAGGGCCAGGCCTCGGGTTGGCCGCACATCA
>JAQGMQ010000549.1 GCA_028292305.1 Rhodoferax sp. | reverse complement strand
CGCGCGAGAGCTTGCGAAGCTGCGCGCCTACGCCGGTCAATACATCCTGTTCCACGACCAGCATGTGCCGGTCGAGCCCCACTGGTGGGTGGCGCCGCGCACGCTGGCTTTCGACCTCGACTACGCCAGCCTGTGGCGCGCCAGCCGGCACGGCGATTTTCAGGGCGTGCGCTGCCGGCTGATGTCCGCGGAATGGTCGCTGCTGGTGCTGTGCCTGCACGGCACCAAGGAGAAGTGGCACAAGCTGAAATGGATCATCGACATCGCCATGTTCGGCCCCGCGCACCCGCAACTTGACTGGGCCGCTCTGCAGCAGCTGGCCTCGCAACAAGGCTGCCTGCGCATGCTGGACATGGCTTTGCTGCTAGCGCATCGGCTGCTGGGCATGGCGCTGCCCGAACCCTTCCGTTTGCGGGTGACAGGCGATGCACCGTTGTCGCAAAGGGTTGACGACGCCATGGCGCAACTGCGCGGTGAGCGTGAACCAGAGCCTGGGCCCTACCACCTGTGTCGGGCGTACTGGCAGGCCCGCGAACGCCGGCGCGACCGCTGGCGTTACGCGCTGCGCACCGTGTTCACTCCGCGCGTGAGCCACTATCGGCTGCTGCCCCTGCCGCGGGTACTTTCGCCGCTGTACATTCCGATCAAGCTGGTGTGGGACCACCTCCTGGGTCCGCTGCGCCGACAGTGGCGTGCCCGACGCGCGCGACGCCTGGCATGTTGAGCAGTGGGCAGCGCAGGCACGGGCACGGGCACGCATGCGCGTGGGCGCGTGGGCTGTGGCTCGTGGCGGCCAGCGGGCTGATCGGCAGCCTGCTGGCTTGCGCGCCCCCGGATCAAACCGCCCAGTTCGCGGCAGCCCGCGCCGCCTTGGCCCGTCACGAACCCGAGCAGGCGACCGGCCCGCTCCAGACCATTCTGCTGCAGGATCCCCGGTCCGCGCCCGCCCGCTCCCTGCTCGGCAAGGCCTTGTACGACCTGGGTAACCCCGCCGGCGCCGAGGTGGAATTTCGCCGTGCGCTGGAGTTGGGCTATCCCGCCGACGGCACCGTGCCGGCGCTGGCCGCCGCGCTGCTCGGCAGCGGCCAATCGGCGAAATTGCGCGCCGAATTCGGCGAGACGACATTGCCGGATGCACAAGCCGATGCCGAGCTGAAAAGCCACCTTGCCATGGTTCAGGCGCTGAGCGGTGATGTACCTGCCGCGCTGGCGAGCCTGCACGGCGTGCTGCAGCGCACGCCTGCGTCCGAGCCGGCACTGTTGCTGCTGGCGCGGCTGACTGCGGTACAGGGAGACGTGCCCGGCGCGTTGGCCCAGGTGCAGGCCTTGATCGACCGGCGCGACGATTTCGGGCAAGCCTGGCAGTTGAAGACCGAGCTGCAGGCGGCGTTGGCGGCCGACGCGCGCGTCGACGTTGCCCAGGCACTGGCCGCGGGCCGCCGTGCCCATGCGCTGATGCCGCATGACTACATTGCACCGGCGGCACTGGTGCGCATGTACCTCGACCGCGGCGACAGCGCCATGGCGCAACAGCAATGGCAGACGCTGCACGCGATCGCCCCTGGCAACTTTGCGACCATCCAGCTGCAAGCGCGGCTGGCCTGGCTGCATCGAGACTACGCACTGGCCGCCCGGCAGAGCCTGTGGCTGCTGAATTCAGCACCCGATGACCGCGAGCTGCTGATGCTCGCTGGCCGCAGCGAGATGAAGCTGCATCAGGCCGACCAGGCCGAAACCCATTTCAGGCAAGCGTCGCGTCAACCGTCGGGCCAGTCGGGCGCGCTGTGCGCACTGGCCAGTGTGCAACTGCGCCGTGGCGCACCCGACGCGGCGCTGGCCACCCTGTCCAAGTTGTTGCGATCAACCTCGCCCGGCACCGATGCGCTGACCCTCGCCGTCTATGCCCATCTGCTGCGCGGCGACACCCGATCGGCGCAGGCGGACCTGGCGCGGGCGCTCCACCTGGATGCGCGCGATCTGCGGGTGCGCACCGCGGCGGCTCTGTCGCTGTGGGTGCAGGGGCGCGAAGCGTTGGCACTTGCCGAATTGCAACCGATCGCAGCGCAGGCGCCCGGTGCGATGGCCGCCCAGGCTTCCATAGCCGCGCTGACCCAGCGCCATGACTGGACAGCGGCGGGCAAGCTGGTGGATGCGCTGGCGCTGAACCAGCCCGACAGCCCGCTTGCCGACCTCTGGCGCGGGCGCATCGCGGTGCAGCGCGCCGACCTCCCCGGCGCGCAAGCGCACTTCGAAGCCGTGCTGCGCCGCGATCCATTGAACGCGCAGGCGCTGGTGGCTCTGGCCGACATCGGTGCACGGCAGGGCGCCCCGTCGACCCTGGTCGTGGAGCGGCTGAGCCGCGCGATCTCGGCCGAGCCGGCGTCAGTGCTGCCGCGGCTGCGTCTCATCGACCATCTGCGCAGCAATGGCCGGCCGGCCCAAGCGCTGGAAGCCGCACAGGCGGCATCGACCGACATTCCCGATCAACCGGACCTGTTGCGGCGGCTTGGTGAAATGCTGGCCAGTGCCGGGCAGCCTGTGCAGTCGGCGCGGGCTATGGCGCGGCTGGCCAGCCTCGGGCGCACCTCGGATCAGCCGGTGGTGCTGCTGGAGGCTCTGCAGGCGCTGGAGCCTTGAGTGCACCGCGAAGCCGTCGCCGTGGTACTTCGCAAACCCGACCGGCACTGTGCTTGCTCCGTGCGTCAGGAAACGAGCCGGGCTCGGACTTGACCTGCTACCCAGCGCACGCGCAGGGAGGCGTGACTCGCGCAGAGGAAACGCGTGCTGCCTTGGTCAGCCCCCTGATCGCGCGTTACCACGGTGCTGGCAAGAAGGGCCGCTCGCCTTTGCGCCGCAGGCAATCAAGAACAGCCGTAGCTGGCCGCCGCTGTGGCGCTGCCAGCGGTGTAGGTCGGCTTCAGCGGATAGAGGCAGATAGGCCGGGTTGCAACAGTCGGAAAGCTCGTGGAAGCAGCGCTCGACACATCAACCCGAGAAGGCGGTGCGATTCCTTTTTCTACCCAGTTGGTCAACATGCCGTACAAATCGTCGTTGCTGGGCAATGGGACGGCTGCGTCTACCGCCGACCCGTTACCGAAGCCGTGGGACATGCCTGGAACCAGATAGAGGCGATAGAAATTCTGGACTGCAGTCACCCCGCCCATCGCGGTCGCGACCCGGTTGTAATAGTTGATGGTTCCCTGTGGGGGCACCAGCACATCGGCGAGGCCATGGTATGAAAGCACTTTGCCGCCCCGATCCCGGAACACACTCAGATCCGTACTGTCTGTATTGATGTTGGCAAACCGCGGCTGCAAGGTGATCCCGAGGTCCCAGGCCGTGTTCAGCTGCGCGTAGCTCAGGTTTTTCCATCCGTCAGCGCCGTTGCCTTTGGCATTCAGGAAAGAAGCTTGCGCGAGTGTCGGATCTTGAAGCTCAAGGGCAACTTG
>JAQGMQ010000530.1 GCA_028292305.1 Rhodoferax sp. | reverse complement strand
CTGGCGCATCAGGCCGACGGTGACGAACACGAAGCCGCCCGGCGTGGCATAGGCGTTCACCGCGTCGGAGTTGATGACGCCGAAGCGCCAGGCGAAGTTGATCTCCTTGCCGTCCTTGTCGAGCGGGCGCTCGGCCTGCGCGGCCACCCAGCGCCCGACCTGGTTCACATACCGCTGCACGGCGTCGTTGCGCAGCAGCGGCCGGGCGCCGAGCAGCACCGACGAGAACTCGGTGCCGAGCTTGTGCTGGTCTTCGGCCGAGTAGTCCTTGAAGGCGGTGCTGGCGCCGTCGAACACGTCGCGGATGCCGTCGGTGAGGCCGTTGCCCTTGCCGCCGCCCTTGTTCGACAGTGCCGACGACAGGCTGGTCAGCATGTTGCCGCCGCTCTGCCCCGGCGCGGCGGGATTGGTCTGGCAGCCGGTGGCCAGCATCAGCGCAGCGAACGTTGCGCCCAGGAGCCGGCACGACCGCGGCATTGTCGGCGCCTTCATTTGTCAGCTCCGGTATAGGCTTCGATGCTGTGGCTGGCGACCTTGCCGCTGCGCGCGAACTGTTCGGCCTGCGCCCCGGTGATGGCGTATTTTTCGAGCTGGCGCACCTCGGCCGGCGCGGGCTGGGCATTGGCCAGTTGCTCCTGCGTGAGACCGCGGGTGCCGGTGGTGGCCGTGGGCTTGTTGCTGGTGGCGGAGAACATGCCCACCAGGCCGGTGATGGGGTTGCTCACCGAGGCCTGCGAGGCTGGGGTGGCCTGCGCGGAGGCCGGCGACCCGGCGCCAATGTCTTTGGTGTGTGTGAGCCGCACCCAGCCTTCCTGCTCGGCCACCCGCAGCTTGACCCAGCCGCCCTGCCCGCCGGTGCGTTCGCCGCGTGCGCCTTGGGCGAGCCGGGTGATCACCTTGCCGTCCAGCGTGGGCGTGGCGCGCAGTTCGGTGGCCGTGCTGACCTCGACCGAGGGCGGTGCGGCGAACACGAGATTAGCCATGCAGGCCAGACAGGCCAGAGAGGCCAGAGAGGCCGCGGCCAGCCCCCGCCACAAGCGCTGGCGGATGCGCTCAAGGGTGCCGTCATGGGCACGGTCAACGGTGCGGCAGAGGGTGCTGCAAAGGGTGCGGCAAAGGGTGGCCATGTCGTTGCTGTCCTTTCGGCTATGCCGCTTGCAATGAGGGGGAAGATGGGGCCGGCTGGCCGTGCACGGCCAGCCGGCGCGGCTCGAACAGCTGCACCAGTTGCTCGCGGCCCTTGACCTCGAAGGCACCGCGTTCGATGAAGTCGAAGGCATCGGCGCATTGCCGGCGTGTTTCGTCCGACACCAGCACCCGCGCGATGCCCTTGGTGCAGCCTTCGATGCGGCTGCAGAGGTTGACGGTGTCGCCGATGGCCGTGTAGTCGAGCCGGCGCGCCGTGCCCAGAAAGCCCACCACCGCCTGGCCGGTGTGCACACCGATGCCGATGTCGAAGTTGGCCGTGGGGTCGTCGCGCGCCATGTCGTCGCTGAAACGCTGCAAGGCGTCGCACATGCCCAGCGCCGCCTCCACCGCCAGCGCGGCGTGATTCGCCTGCGGCACGGGTGCACTCCAGAAGGCCATGATCGCGTCGCCGATGAATTTGTCGAGCGTGCCCTGGTGCGCGAAGATCACGTCGACCTGCATCTCGAAATAGCGGTTCAGGATGGCCACGATCTCCTCGGGCTTGCGGTGCTCCGACAGGCTGGTGAAACCGCGGATGTCGGAAAACAGCACGGTGATCTCGCGGCTGGCCGAGACTTCGGCCTGCGCCACCTCCTCGGCATCGGACAGCTGGTTGACGATGCGCGGATCGACGAAGCGCGAGAACATGGCCTGCACGTGCCGGCGCTGGCCCATTTCGAGCCGCGACGACAGCAGGCCGAAGCTCAGCAGCGCCGCGGCTCCCATCGCCAGCGCTGATACCGGCATCCAGTACACGTTGACCCGCAGCCCGAAGAACGCCGCGCCGAGCGCCGCAGCGGCCACCAGGGCGTACAGGTCGAAGGTCCACACCGGCGACACGCGGCGCACGAAGGCCACACAGAAAGCCGCGATCAGCGCCAGCGCCAACGCCGGGCTGGCCCAGCGTGGTGCCGGCCGCAGCCAGTCGTTGGCCTGCAGGTTGGCCAGGCCGGTGGCCAGCAGGAACGGGCCGGGCGTGGTGGCGTCGATCGGCGTGGGCACGAAGTCGAGCAGGCCACTGGCGGTGGCGCCGATCACGATCACCTTGCCGCGCGCATCGAACGGCAACTTGCCGTCGCCGGTCTGCGTGGCCAGGTAGGCCTGGGCATAGGGGATGCGGGTGAACTCGCGGCCGTACCAGTTCAGGCGAAACGCCCCCTCGGGCGGCTGCGGCCATTGCAGGGCGTCGGCCACCCGGCCGATGATGTGCGGCACCCACCAGCCGCCGACCAGGCGCCCGGTCTCGGTGCTGCGGCCGATGCCGTCGCGGTCTTTCAGGAAATTGATGTAGCCGGTGCGCCAGACCTCGGCCGGCAGCGCCGCCGGGCCGTCGATGCCCTGCTGCGCGTCGGGGTCGGCCCCGGGCCGCGCACGGATGGCCATGGCCGGCGGCGCCATCGACAGCCGGGCCTGCTGGGTGGAATCGTCCATCAGGATGATCGGCACGAAGGCCCGCTCGAAGGCCAGCGCCTGCGCCAGTTGCCGGTCGTTCTCGGGGCGGAAGCGGTCGGGTGATGAAAGTATCAGGTCCAGGACGATGGCACGCGGCTGTTGCGCCACCAGCGCGTTGATCAGCTCGGCGTGGATCACCCGCGGCCACGACCAGGCGCCGGCCAGGTCCAGCATCTGCACGTTCTTCAGCGAGGGCTGGTCGATGTCGATCAGCACGATGTCGCCCGGCGGCCGCCGCTCCCTGGCGTGCCAGCGCAGGAAGCCGTCGCCCACCCGGTTGTCCAGCGCGTCCAGCTTGTGCCACCAGCCCAGCTCGGCCAGCGACAGCGCCGCCAGCACCAGAGCCAGCGTGCCATACACCGCCGTGCGACCTACGCGCAGGCGAATCCGGTGAATGAGGGTGGAAGACTTGTTTTGCACGGAAATCGGGTATCGAAGCCGCTTTTTGCAGACATTGCACATTTGCAAGGCCCCAGGATACCGAAATCACACACCTTTTGGTACAAATAGAACTTATCGTAACGCCGCAGTCCACCGCTTTAGTGATAAATCGCACGCGGCGTCGTATCGGCGCACGCAGAGGGAAAACCCCAAAGGACTCGGCACGGCAGCCCCGTATCGTCAGCGCAACCCTACTTTCCCGAGGATTTCTGAATGTCGTTTCGAAACATGACCCTGCGGACCCGCCTGATGCTGCTGTCCCTGGCAGGCCTGGTGTCCAGTCTCGTCATGGCCCTGGTGGGCTACATCGCCTTGAACGCGGCCGGCGACACCGAACGCTTTCTGGCCGAAGACGCGGTGCCGAGCCTGGTGCTGGTCTCGGCCATCAACGATTCGACCAACAACGTGCGCCAGACCGAGCTGAGCCTGGTGCTGGCACCGAACAGCAACGACGTTGCCGCCGACGAGAAGGTGTTGACCACCACACTCACCGCCCTCAACGGCCAGATGGCCGAATACGCCAAAGGCATCGACAACGACACCGAACGCGCCCTGTACCAGACGCTGGTGCAGCGCCTGGATGCCTACCGCGCCATCGCCGCCACCACGCTGGCCGGCGCCAAGGCCGCCGACTACGCCGCGCAGGACGCGCTGCGCCTGGCCGCGCGGGTGGACTCGGGCAAATCGTTCAACAGCCTGGGCGACGCCGTCGATGCCCTGGTCGCCTACAACCAGAAGGCGGTGGAGGAAGCCCACGCCAACTCGAAGGCCGCCAGCCGCAACGCCACGCTCACGCTCGGTGGCCTGGCCTTGGCCATGGCCGCGTTTTTGCTGCTGTTCGGCGGCACGATGACCCGCAATTTGCTGCGCCAGTTTGGCGGCGAGCCCGACACCGCCGTGCAGGTGGCGCAGGCCGTGGCCAAGGGCGACCTGAGCCTGCCGATCACGCTGGCCCCGGGCGACACCCAGAGCGTGATGGCGTCGCTGAAGGACATGCAGGCCAGCCTCAGCGACACCGTGACCCAGGTGCGCCGCAGCGCCGAAGGCGTGGCCACGGCGTCATCGGAAATCTCGCATGGCAACAACGACCTCAGCGCCCGCACCGAACAACAGGCCAGCGCGCTGGAGCAGACCGCCGCCTCGATGGAAGAACTCGGCTCCACCGTGCGCCAGAACGCCGAGAGCGCCCGCGAAGCCAGCCGCCTGGCCAGCGCCGCCTCCCAGGTGGCCGACCAGGGCGGCGACGCGGTGCGGCAGGTGGTCGACACCATGAAGGGCATCAACGACAGCTCGCGCCGCATCGTCGACATCATCGGCGTGATC
This sequence comes from Rhodoferax sp., assembly GCA_028292305.1. Lineage (GTDB taxonomy): Bacteria > Pseudomonadota > Gammaproteobacteria > Burkholderiales > Burkholderiaceae_C > Rhodoferax_B. The sequence goes on along the minus strand of JAQGMQ010000530.1, from coordinate 1,906 downwards.
GACGGCATTGCGTTCCAGACCAACATCCTGGCGCTGAACGCCGCGGTGGAAGCCGCCCGCGCCGGTGAGCAGGGCCGCGGCTTCGCCGTGGTGGCCAGCGAAGTCCGCAGCCTGGCCCAGCGCAGCGCCGACGCCGCCAAGGAAATCAAGGCCCTGATCGCCACCAGCGTGGAGCGGGTGGAACAGGGCACGGTGCTGGTCGACCGCGCCGGCGGCACGATGCAGGAGCTGGTGCAGTCGATCCGCCAGTTGACCACCTTGATGACCGAGATCAGCCATGCCAGCACGGAGCAGAGTGCGGGGGTGAACCAGGTCGGGGAAGCGGTTTCGCAGATGGACCAGGCGACGCAGCAAAACGCGGCGTTGGTGGAGGAGTCGGCTGCGGCGGCGCAGAGTTTGCGGGAACAGGCGCAGCAGTTGGTGCAGGCGGTTTCTGTGTTTCAGGTGGGGGGTGGGCGCGGGTTGTTGACTTTGGGGTGAGGGGTGGGGGAATTGGCAGGCCCCATTCCCCGTTCGCCTGCGATCCTCCGCTGTCGCTGCGGATACCCTGCGGTGCTTGGATTCGTCGGGGTCAGGATACCGGACGCGTCGCTGCGCTCGCTATCGGTCAACACCCGCTGACTTATCACCTCTCCCGCGTGCGGGAGAGGGTTAGGGCGAGGGTCGGTTCGGAGAGCCGGGACATCAATCGCCCCCTCACCCCAGCCCTCTCCCGCACGCGGGAGGGGGAGCCACACCGGCGCCCGGCGTCAAGCATAGGCATCCACCAAACCACCGGTGCCGCCTGCCTTTGGCCGTGCCGAGTCACCGGCCGCAGACGAATCCCCCGCCGCCCGCTGCGCATCCAACTGTGCCTGCGCCTGCGCCTGCTGGATCGCCTGGATCTGTGCCTGCACCATCTGGATCTCGGCCATCAGCAACTCCGCCTTGGCCTGCTTCTGCTTGGCGTCGATATCCTCCGCCACAACGCCCTTCAACTCTTCGGTCAATGCCCGCAGTTGCTTCTGCAGCTTGTCGATCTGGTTGCCGTCGCCGGCACTGCCCGCTGATGACGCTCGGCCGGAGACTGCTGTACTTGATGAAATTTGCATGGTTCTTCCTCGGCAGATTCCGCGGGAACTTGAATCGCCACCGCCGGCGCGCCACGCCAGCCATCCCCCATCGGGTGAATGAACGGCCGCCGCAGCCGGGCCTGACTTCCGATTCTTCATACGCCTGGAGGTTGGAATATCCATGTCCCAAGCGCAAAGTGGGCGACGTCGCAGCCTCCCCGGAGCTTGGAAATGAAAGTGGTCTCGCAACTGATGCTGGGTTGTGTGCTCGCCGGTCTGCTGGCCGGCTGTGCGCGCAACGGGCCTTTCCGGCCGCTTGCCGAAACATGTCCGGTACCGGTGACTTCGGCCACGCCACCGGACTGCTCGGCCTATTCGGTCGAACGCAGGCCTGACTTCTCGGTGGCCTATGTCGAGCTGACCGACCAGGGCCTGTTCCACCAGCGCGACCAGCTGGAAAAAGCGCTGAGCCTGGTGAGCGACACCAGCGACAACACGCCGACGCAGGTGGTGGTGTTCGTGCATGGCTGGAAACATTCGGCCGAGGCTTCGGACCCGGACGTCGTCAATTTCACCAACAACGTGATGCCGGTCATGGCGGCGCTGAGCCCCAAGGCCGCCACCGTGGGCATCTTCGTTGGCTGGCGGGGCGCGTCGATGGCGGTGGGCAAGAACCTCACCTTCTACGACCGCAAGAGCAGCGCCGACCACGTCGCACGGGGGTCGCTGCGCGAACTGCTGGCCAACCTGCGTTCGATCCGCAACCGCGACGCCAGCAAGTACAACCGCGTGAAGGTGGTCGTGGTGGGCCACAGCTTCGGCGGGCTGATCCTGTTCAACGCGATTGCGGGGGC
>JAQGMQ010000506.1 GCA_028292305.1 Rhodoferax sp. | reverse complement strand
CATCGCCGGCCAGCTGAACCAGGCCTTCGGCGGCATCCAGGACGCCTTCATCGTGATGTTCCCGCCGCCACCCGTGGCCGGCCTGGGCACCACCGGCGGCTTCAAGCTGCAACTGGAAGACCGCGGCTCGCTGGGTTACGACGAGATGGACAAGGCCGTGAAAGCCTTCATGGCCAAGGCCTACCAGACGCCCGAGCTGGCCGGCATGTTCACGAGCTGGCAGGTCAACGTGCCGCAACTCTATGCCGACATCGACCGCACCAAGGCGCGCCAGCTCGGCGTGCCGGTGACGGACATCTTCGACACGATGCAGATCTACCTCGGCAGCCTGTATGCGAACGACTTCAACAAGTTCGGCCGCACCTACAGCGTGCGCGTGCAGGCCGATGCGCCCTATCGCGCCCGTGCCGAAGACGTGGGCCTGCTGAAGGTGCGTTCGACCTCGGGTGAGATGGTGCCGCTGTCGGCGCTGATGAAGGTGAATGCGAGCTTCGGCCCGGAACGCGCCATGCGCTACAACGGTTACCTGGCGGCCGATATCAACGGTGGCCCGGCCCCCGGATATTCGTCGGGCCAGGCACAGGACGCGATCAACCGCATCGCCGCCGAAACGCTGCCCAAGGGCGTGAGCTACGAGTGGACCGAGCTCACCTACCAGGAGATCCTGGCGGGCAACTCGGCCTTCCTGGTGTTCCCGCTGGCGATCCTGCTGGTGTTCCTGGTGCTGGCCGCGCAATATGAAAGCCTGACCCTGCCGCTGGCCATCATCCTGATCGTGCCGATGGGCATCCTGGCCGCCATGACCGGCGTGTGGATTCACGGAGGCGACAACAACGTGTTCACGCAGATCGGGCTCATTGTGCTGGTCGGGCTGAGTGCGAAGAACGCGATCCTGATCGTGGAATTCGCCCGCGAGCTCGAGTTCGCCGGCCGCACGCCGATCCAGGCTGCGATCGAAGCCAGCCGCTTGCGCCTGCGTCCGATCCTGATGACTTCGCTGGCCTTCATCATGGGTGTGCTGCCCTTGGTGCTGTCCACCGGCGCCGGCGCCGAGATGCGCTCGGCGATGGGTGTGGCGGTGTTCTCGGGAATGATCGGCGTGACGGCATTCGGCCTGTTCCTGACGCCGGTGTTCTATGTGCTGATGCGCCGCCTGGCGGGCAACCGGCCACTGAAGCTGCACGGCACCGAGCCGCATACCGAAGAAGCCTTCGTGACGGCGCACCCGGTAGTGCATGGCGGTGGCGGCTCGGCCCGGCCCTTGCCTGCAGCGCCGGTGAAGACGCTGGAATGAAACACCGCGCCTGGTGCGCTCTTGCTCCCTCTCCCGCGTGCGGGAAAGGGGTGGGGTGAGGGTAGCCATCGTCGCCATCGTCGCCCTGTTGCGCCGAGCTGCCTCGATTCCCAAAATGAAGGATGAAAAAAATGAATATCTTCTCGAAAATCTACCGCCCCGCCCTGGGCCCGCTGCTCGCCGCCCTGGTGCTGGCCGGCTGTGCCACGGCCCCGGCCGTGGACCCGGTGGCCATCGCCGCCGCCCCTGCCGCCTTCAAGGAAAACTCGGCGCAATGGGTGCAGTCATCACCTGCTGAAGCGCAGGACCGCGGCACCTGGTGGCGCGTGTTCGGCGACCCCGCACTCGACGCGCTGGTCGAACGCGCCAGTCAGCAGAACACCAGCATCGCCCAGGCCGCGTCGCGGCTGAAGCAGGCCCAGGCCCTGGTGCGCAACAGCGAAGCCGACCGCTCCGTGCAGCTCGGCCTCGGCGCCGGCGCGGTGCGCCAGGCGGGTGCCAATGCCAGCACCGGCAGCGCGCCAAGCAAGCTGTTCAATGCCGAAGCCCAGCTGTCGTATGAAGTCGATCTGTTCGGCCGGCTGGCCAAGGCCACCGACGCCGCCAGCCTCGACGCGCAATCCAGCGCCGCGCTGCTGCAAAGCACGCGCCTGCTGGTGCAGGCCAACGTGGCCCAGACCTACCTGGCGCTGCGCGCACTCGACGCCGAACGCGCCCTGGTGCGCGAAACCGTCAGCGCCTACCGCGACACGCTGAACCTCACGCAGCGCCGCTTCAACGCCGGCGACGTGGCCGAGCTGGACGTGGCCCGCGTGGCCACCGAAGTCGCCGCCACCGAATCCGACGCACTGGCGCTGGACCGCCAACGCGCCACGCTGGAACACGCGCTGGCCGTGCTGGTCGGCGAGTCGGCCTCCCAGTTCACGCTCGACAACCTGGACAACGCCGAATGGCGCGCCACGCTGCCGACGATCCCGCCCGGCGTGCCCAGCACCGTGCTGACCCGCCGGCCCGACGTGGCCGCCGCGCAAAGCAGCCTGCTGGCCGCGCAAGCCCGCGTCGGCGTGGCCCAGGCCGCGTGGTTCCCGAGCGTGTCGCTCACCGCCGCGGGCGGCTTCGCCTCACCGGACATCGGCGACGTGTTCAAGTGGTCGGCCCGCGCCTGGGGCATCGGCGCGTTGCTGTCGCTGCCGATCCTCGACGGCGGCCGGCGCGAAGCCGGCGTGCAGTCGGCCACCGCGCAACTGGACGGCGCCACCGCCGCCTACCGTGGCCAGGTGCTCACCGCGTTCCAGGAAGTCGAAGACCAGCTCGCCTCGCTGCGCCTGCTGGCCCAGCAGACCCAGGCCCAGGACCGCGCCGTGCAATCGGCCAGCCTGGCCACGCGCATGTCGGATTCGCGTTACCGCAACGGGCTGGTCAGCCAGCTCGACCTGCTGGATGCACGCCGCAGCGAGTTGCGCAACCGCCGCCAGGCACTGGACGTGCGCTCGGCGCAGTACCAGTCGACGGTGGTGTTGATTCGCGCATTGGGTGGGGGCTGGGATGCGGAGGTGAAGACGGGTGCGGTGGCTTCGACACAGACGGTGGCTGTGGCGGATACTGCGCCGAAGCGTTGATCGGTTCTCGAATACCTGCGCTTGA
>JAQGMQ010000936.1 GCA_028292305.1 Rhodoferax sp. | reverse complement strand
GAAGTTGTCCGTGTGACGGAGTCCTTCGGGGCCAGTCTTTTCTTCTGCAAATAGGCTAAATTGCTCCGACACTCCGGCTCCCGCAATCGAATCCCGTCCACACGAATATGGGGATCGAGAAGGCCGGAAAGAAGGCGCTGCGCGCCCCCCATCAGGGCGCCGAGGCGTCCACTCGGCTGTTCGCGGCGTCGTAGACCCGGATCTGCAGGTTTGGAAAGCGAGCCTTGAGTTCGCGGGCGCCGCTGGTGCAGCCGTCGATGGTCTCGAATTCCGACTTGATGCGGCCGTCGATCTCGATCGCGAATCCCGCAACTGGTAGCGCTCTGACGCTGTTGCTCACCGATTTTGTCCCCCGAAATCCGGCCCGGTTCCTGGCGCGAGTCGGCGCATGTCTGCCAGACCCTCCGGGCCGTGCGGATCCTCTTCAGATGACGGGTTCAGGTAAAGGGTCGGGCCTCGGCGAACGATTCAGCTATTCGGATTTCCGAGAGGCCGCTTCCGCCCTGCGTGAATTCCAAGACGGTATTTTTGCTATTCCCTTGATCGGCTTTCGCTGCTCTGCGCCCTTGCTATCTCGTGTCTGGCCGGCTCTGGCCCTACACCAGTCCGCCAATCGTGCCGTACGGCGCCTCGACAAAGCTTGCGAGGCGCTCTGAGAGCCAATGGTGCGGCGCGCTTGCCATAACTGGTCGCGAGACGGCAGTTGTGAACTGAGTTCCACCGACCCAAGGTCTCCCGTCATCTTGGCGTTGTGATTGCGAGCTGCGGGAAAAGATGGAACCCTGCTACTTGAGGCGCTAAAGTCCTGGTCGAGCGGAAAAATGAGTCCACCCGTGCCTTCTAAAGCGAGCTGAGCCATGAGCGAAACGAAGACATCCGCGGATCATCGTAAAAGGCCAGCAGCCTCAAAAACGAACGGGAAACTGCGACAAACAGATGAAGTCGCTTCGGTACTGCGCTCCGGACAATTGCTCACTGCAATGCTGGCCTTCCGCGACGGCGACTTTACGGTTCGCCTGCCGTCAAACTGGCCCGGCATGGATAGCCGAATTGCCGAGGCTTTTAATCAAAGCGTGGCATATGAAGCTCGGATTTCGCGTGAAGTTGCTCGTCTGAGCGATCTCGTGGGAAGGGAGGGCAGGCTTAAGCAACGCATGACGTTACCAGGCGCGATCGGCGGTTGGGCCGAAAAGGTCGACTCGATTAACACGCTGCTCGACGATCTGGTCCGTCCGACGACCGAAGTGGCGCGTACGATCGGCGCCGTGGCCAAAGGTGATCTTGGGCAGTCGATGGAACTGGAAGTCGACGGCAGGCCCCTCAAAGGCGAATTCCTGCGTTCGGCGAAGCTTGTCAATACGATGATCGAGCAGCTTTCGGTTTTCACCTCCGAGGTGACCCGCGTCGCGCGGGAAGTCGGAACCGAAGGCAAGCTCGGCGGACAAGCCCAGGTCAGGGGCGTCTCCGGTGTCTGGCGAGAATTGACGGAGTCGGTCAATCAGATGGCCGGCAATCTCACGGCGCAAGTCCGTAACATCGCGGACGTTACTATCGCGGTAGCCAATGGCGATTTGTCCAAGAAGATCACGGTCGACGTTCGCGGCGAGATTCTTCAGCTCAAGGAGGCCATCAATACGATGGTCGATCAGCTCCGCTCGTTCGCTTCTGAAGTGACGCGCATGGCGCGGGAGGTCGGCACGGACGGAAGTCTGGGCGGCCAGGCCGTCGTCCCGGGCGTGGCCGGTACGTGGAAGGATCTGACCGACTCCGTCAACGCGATGGCCACTAACCTGACAGAGCAGGTCCGAAACATCGCGACCGTGACGACCGCCGTGGCGCGCGGCGATCTCTCGCGCAAGATCACCGACGATGCCAAAGGCGAAATACTGGAATAAAAAAATACTATCAATACGATGGTGGATCAGCTCAACGGCTTCGCGGCGGAAGTGACGCGCGTAGCGCGGGAGGTCGGTACCGAAGGCAAGCTCGGCGGCCAGGCGGCAGTGCCCGGCGTCGCAGGTACCTGGAAGGATCTCACGGACAACGTGAATTTCATGGCCTCCAATCTCACCGGCCAGGTTCGCAATATCGCCGAGGTGACGACCGCGGTGGCGCGAGGCGACCTGTCCAAGAAGATCACGGCTGATGTCCGCGGCGAAATCCTAGAGGTGAAGAACACTATCAACACGATGGTGGACCAGCTCAACGGCTTTGCGTCCGAGGTGACACGCGTGGCGCGTGAGGTGGGTAGCGAAGGCAAACTCGGCGGCCAGGCGGCGGTGCCCGGCGTCGCCGGCACTTGGAAGGACCTGACCGACAACGTCAACTCGATGGCGTCGAATTTGACGGGCCAGGTCCGCAACATCGCGGATGTCGCCACGGCGGTTGCCAACGGCGACTTGTCGCGCAAGATCACCGTGGTCGTGCGCGGCGAGATCATGCAGCTCAAGGAAACCATCAACACGATGGTGGACCAGCTGCGCTCCTTCGCGGGCGAGGTGACCCGCGTGGCGCGCGAGGTCGGGACGGAGGGGCGTCTCGGCGGCCAAGCGCAGGTGCCTGGCGTCGCCGGAACCTGGAAGGACCTCACCGACTCGGTCAACTCGATGGCCGGCAACCTCACGGCGCAGGTCCGCAACATCGCCGACGTGTCGACCGCGATCGCGAACGGCGACCTTTCTAGAAAGATCACCGTGGATGTCCGCGGCGAGATCATGCAGCTCCAGGAAACCATCAACACGATGGTCGAGCAGTTGCGTTCCTTTGC
>JAQGMQ010000227.1 GCA_028292305.1 Rhodoferax sp. | reverse complement strand
TGCTGCTGGCCGGTGGGGCGCAGCCAGTTGGCGGTCCACAGCGTGACGGTGCCCGTGTCGACGCTGTAGACGGCGTCTGCCGCCGCGTGGTCGCTGACCGCGCGGGCCAGCGCCTGCGGATGGATGCGGTCCGCGCTGCGCGCCGGGTCGGCTTTTTCTTCGAGCATCGACTGCCAGGTGCGCCACACCTTCTGCATGCCGAGCAGAAACCCGCCATCGCCTTTGGGCCGCACGCGCGCGATCAAGGCTGCGAGCGCCGGCCGTGCCGAGCCGACGATCGCCTGGCGCACGGGCAAACGCCGGCCGATGGCGAAGGCCCGTTCGTCGATCTGCACCACCGTCGCTTTCTCGGGCAGAAACTCGCTGTAGGGGTAGTCGCTGCCGACCATCAACAGCAGCTCGCAACCGTGCACCGCGTCGTAGCCCGCCTTGGAGCCGATCAGCCCCAGACCGCCCACCACACGCGGGTCGTCGAACGCGAACTGGTCGAGCGCGCGGTAGCTGTGCACGATGGGCGCCTGCAGCAGGTCGGCCAGCGCGCGGACCTCGAGCCCGGCCGAAGCCGCGCCATGGCCAACGAACAGCGTGACGCTCCTGGCGGCGTCGATCAGGTCCGCGGCCGCGGCGATGTCGGCCTCGGCCGGCGCGGTCTCGGGTCGCGGGCGCAACGTGGCGGGGCTGCGCGCCGGCCTGGCGGTCTTGGCCTCGAACACGTCCTGCGGAATGTTGAGCAGCGCCACGCCGCGTTCGCTGTAGGCCCTGGCAATCGCTTCGTGGATCTGCCCGGGCGCCGCGTCGGCGGAAGTGATCGAAGCGGCATAGACACAAGCGTCGCGGAAAGCCTGCACATGGTTGGCCGCCTGCAGATGGTCGATGCCGTTGAGGTTGGTGGGCACATCGCCGGCAATGGCCAGCACCGGCGCGTGGTCGTGCCGCGCCTCGTAGAGGCCGGCGAGCAAATGGGTGGCACCCGGCCCGGTGGTGCCGGCGCAGACGCCGAGCCGTCCGGTGAGCTTGGCCTGACCGGCGGCGGCCAGCGCCGCGCCCTCCTCATGGCGCACACCGAGCCACTGCATGCGGTGGTCGCGCCGCAGCGCATCGGTGAAGGCATTGAGCGCATCGCCGACGACGCCGAAAACCTGGGTGGCGCCGATGTCGCCGAGCGTGGATGTGAGGACTTCTCCGACTGTTTTGGACATGGTGGGGTGGCCCGGCAAGATGAACGTCGGCAGAGGTTACGAAAGTCGGGCTGGGGTGGCCGTCGCGAAAGCGCTGCATGCGGCGTAGGACGCCGCACCGCAGGCCCCGCGCAACGCCAGCAACGCCCCGGGGCAAGCCCCCGCAAGCCACGGCGCCCGACGTGGCCGGCGTTCGCGCGGGCTCATCCGTGCCCGCCAACACCCGGCGTCGGCTTACAGTTACCGGCCGAACCACCAGATACATAATGGTTCCATGGTCCGCATTACGCCTTCTGCCTTTTCTCCCCTGACCGACCCGCCCAACTGCAGTGACTGCAGCCGCGGCGAACGCCTGGGCTTCCAGTTCAGCTACGCCTACCAGCCCATCGTCGACGTGTCGACGCGGCAGATTTTTGCCCACGAGGCGCTGGTGCGCGGCCCCGGCGGCGAGCCCGCGCCGACGGTGCTGTCGCAGGTCAACGAAGAAAACCGCTACCGTTTCGACCAGGCCTGCCGCGTCAAGGCGATCAAGACAGCGGCTGCGCTGGGCATGCAGGGCATGCTGTCGATCAACTTCATGCCGAACGCCATCTACCGGCCCGAGGTGTGCATCCGCGCCACGCTGGAGGCCACGCGCAGCCACAACTTTGCGCCCGAACGCATCATCTTCGAGACGGTGGAGGGCGAACGCGTGAGCGACGCCAGGTGGCTGGCGGAAGTGCTGCGCGAATACAAGCGCATCGGCTTCCTGACGGCCATCGACGACTTCGGCGCGGGTTTTGCCGGGCTCAATCTGCTGGCTGATTTCCAGCCCGACATCGTGAAGCTGGACATGGAACTGGTGCGCCGCATCGCGCAAAGCCCGCCGCGCCAGGCCATCGTGCGCGGCGTGCAGCGCATCTGCGCCGAGCTCGGCATCCGCGTCATCGCCGAAGGCGTGGAAACGGCGGAGGAATACGCCTGCCTCATCGATCTGGGCATCACCCTGATGCAGGGCTACCTGTTTGCCAAGCCGATGTTCGAAGCCTGCGCCCAGGCTGAGGCGCTGCCCTGGCCAGCCCGTACAGCCCGTACAGCCAGCACACTGCGCTGACACCCGCCAACGCCGCGCTTGCACGGCCGGCGTTACAGATGAGTCGCTAATTGACAACGAAATTCGCTTACAAATAGAGACAAGTGCGCCGTATTGCACAGGTTCGCGCGCCTTGCGACTTGAACGGATCGTCGGCGCGGCGGCCTTGGCTAGCATCGGTCCGCGAGCGCAAACAACTACGGCAGCGCTTGAACGCCGTGCTCGCCGTGCTCGCCGTGCTCGCCGTGCTCGCCGCATTTTCCCTTTGTCCACCTGTTCCAACTTCAAGCCTTGAACGACTCCTGCTTCCCCGTTGCCAGCCGCGCCGCCGCGCTCGCCGTCCTGTTGCTGGCTGGCGCCCAAGCCGCCCATGCCCAGGACGTTCTACTGGACAGCGCCCGATCGCTGATGGCGCGCCAACAAGCGCAACAGGCCTATGACCTGCTCGAACCGCAGGAGGCCCAGCGTGCCAGCGACCCGGCCTTCAGCTATCTGCTGGGCATCGCGGCACTGGACGCGGGGCACACCACGCGCGCCATCTTCGCGCTGGAGCGCGCGGTGGAGATCCGCCCCGACGACAATCTGGCGCGCGCCGAACTGGCGCGGGCCTACCTGGCCGCGGGCGAGCCGGCGAACGCCCGCACCGAGCTGATCCAGGCGCGCCGCGGCCGCATGCCGGCCGAGGCCGCGGCGGCCATCGACCGCGTGCTCGGTTCGCTGGAGCAGGAGCCGTTGAAGGGCCAGACCGGCGCCTGGCGCGGCTACCTGGAAGCCTATGCCGGCCACGACAGCAACGTCAACAGCGCCACCGCGGCGGGGCAGTTCGCCCTGCCCGCGTTCGGCGGCATCATCTTCAATTTGGCGGCAGAGAACCAGCAGCGCGGAGACGCCTTCGCCGGGCTGGCCGCGGGCGTGGGCCTGCAGCAACCGCTGGCCGCCGGCTGGGAGCTGAATGGCAGCTTGAACGCCCGCGGCGTGCACAACCGCCATGCCGACGAGGTCGACAACCGCCAGCTCGATGGCAGCCTGGGCGTGGCGTATACACGCGGCGCCCAGGTGGTCTCGGTCGCGGCGCAGGCCAACACCTACGACATCGACAACCGGCGCTACCGGCGTGCTTCGGGCTTGAGCGGCCAGTGGCAAGCCAGTTTGAGCCCGGCCTCGCAACTCAGCGTGTTCACGCAGTGGAGCCGGCTGGCCTATGCGGCCGACGCCAACCGCGATGCCGACCGCAGCGTGCTGGGCGCCGGTTATGCCCGCGTCTTCAACGGCGGTGGCCAGGTGGCCTATGCGAGCCTGTACCGCGCCCGCGAGAAAACCCGCAGCAGCGGCTTCGACAACTACGGCCACCAGGCCACGGGCCTGCGGCTAGGCGCCGAAGCCTTAATCACGCCGGCCACCACCGCCTTCACGGCCGTGCAGTACGAGACGCGGCGCTACGGCGGCAGCGAGCCTTTCTTCGACACCAGCCGCCGCGACCACCAGCTCGACGTGACGGCCGGCGTGCACTTCGTGCCGGCACCGGACTGGCGCGTGTCGCCGCAACTGAGTTACGTGCGCGCGGCCTCGAACGTGGTGCTGTACGGCTACCGGCGCACGGTGTGGCAGATCACGCTGCGCCGCGAGTTCAAGTGATGCATCACGTGCCGTGTCGAGTGATGCACCGAGTGATGCGACGAGTGATGTACCGAGTGATGCACCGGGCGAGCGCCGCAACAGGCTTTGCCATTTTTCAAACCCGGCCCGCGGGCCCCGCATGCGAGCGACCATGACCCCCACCATCCCACCGCACGCCAGGCTGTGCAAAAGCCTGCCCAGGCTCAGCGGCCTGTGCGCCGCCCTGCTGTTTGCCGGCTTCAGCCAGGCGCAGACCAGCCTGTCGGCCACCGTCACCTTTGCCTCGCCCGGGGCCACCATCGTCAGCGCCCAGGGCGAACGGCGCGCGGCCACCAACGGTCTCGCGCTGACATCGGGGGACACCATCGAAACCGGCAAGGGCCGGGTGCAGCTGCGCATGGTCGACGGCGGCCTGATGTCGCTGCAGCCGGAGACCACGCTGCGGCTGGACGAATACCACCTGGCGACCGACGGCGGGAGCAATGAAAAAGGCTACATGAGCCTGCTCAAGGGCGGCCTGCGCACCGTCAGCGGCTTCATCGGCAAGGCCCGGCCCGACAACTACCGCCTGGAGACGCCGGCCGGGATGATCGGCATCCGCGGCACCGAATACACGGCGGTGCTGCGTGAAGGGCTGACCGTCGGCGTGATCGGCGGCCGGGTGGCGGTGTGCAACGACACCGGCTGCACCGATGTGGCCCGCGGCATGTCGGCCTTCGCAGCCACGCGGGCGGACCGGCCGGCGCTGTCCCGGCTGGTCACCACGGTGGTGCCGGCCAACACGCCTGCGGTCGCTGGCACGGCGACGGCCGCTTCGGACACCTCCGGCGACACCCCGACCACGGCTGACAACGGCAACGCGGCGGCATCGCCGTCAGCATCGAACACGGCATCAACCACGGCATCAACCACGGCATCGGCGGCGCCAAGCCCATCCACCACGACCGGCTTGTCCGTGGCCTCCCCCGCCACGCGCACCGCGGGTGAAGAGGTACGGAGTTATCTGCAGGCCCTGGTCGCGGCGAACAGCGTGCCGGGCACCGTCCCGGGTGCGCCGGTCACGGACGCGGGCAGCCCGATCGCCCAGGCGCCAGTGCCACCGGCACCGCCGGCACCGGCACCTGTCTCGGCGCCTGAACCCGCGCCGACGCCATCGCCTGCACCAGCCCCTTCCCCTGCGCCTTTGCCTGCGCCGTCCCCGGCGCCGGTTCCAGCGCCAGCGCCAGCGCCAGCTCCAGCTCCAGCTCCAACTCCAGCTCCAGCCCCAGCCCCAGCGCCGACGCCTGCTCCGTCACCAGCGCCAACGCCGTCCCCAGCCCCCGCACCGGCTCCCACGCCGGCTCCGTCACCCGCGCCGAGCCCTGCACCTGCACCTGCACCTGCACCTGCACCTGCACCTGCACCTGCACCTGCACCTGCTCCTGCGCCAGCACCCGCTCCCGCTCCCGCTCCCGCTCCGACGCCTGCACCCGCGCCGGCACCCGCTCCCTCCCCGCCGCCCGCGCCCTCCCCGTCATTCACGGAATCCCCCCTGCCTTCCGCCATGGCCACCGTGGTGGCGGTCACGAGCGACAAGAACGGTGTGACCCAGGTCGTCACCCCGTCGGGTTATGCGACCTACACCGGCAACGCGCTGACCGAGCTGCGCGAACAGCAAGGCTCCGGCAAGAAGCTGCTGCGCGATGGCGTCGCCGTCGACACCCACGCCGACGGCGGCATCGCCTGGGGCCGCTGGACCGAGGGCCAACACAAGAGCAGCACCGACGACGATGCCGAGGACCCGAGCGGCAACGGCTCGACGCGGGCGTTGCACTATTTCAGCTTCGCGGGCACGCCCACGCTGCCGGTGCTGACCTCGTTCACCTCGTTCGGCTCGACCGCCACCACGGTCACCTCGGCACAGGGCCAGCTGGTGTCGACCGGCATC
>JAQGMQ010000456.1 GCA_028292305.1 Rhodoferax sp. | reverse complement strand
AGGAGCTACACGTCAACGGCGGCATGTATATGTAAGCCGCGCAACAGTTTTGCCAAACACCAGCCGTCATATCCGTTCGGCAGCCACGCGCGGGGCGAAACCCCTGGCGCGGCTAAAATCACGGATTCTTTTTACAACCCTCAGAGGGAACCATGAGCGATATCGAAGCACGCGTTAAGAAAATCATTGCAGAACAACTCGGTGTAGAGGAAACCCAGGTCACGCCTGAAAAGGCTTTCGTGGCCGACCTCGGTGCCGACTCGCTCGATACCGTGGAACTCGTGATGGCGTTGGAAGACGAATTCGGCATTGAGATCCCGGACGAAGACGCCGAGAAGATCACCACGGTGCAGAACGCGATCGACTACGCCACCAACCACCAAAAGGCCTGATGCGGTCACGGCGCGGTGCCTCGCATCGCGCGGACCGGCTGGAGGCAGCCGCGGTGGGATGTCATCTGCACCGCCGGCCATCGCCTCACAGCGCCGGCGCCGCCACGAGCGGCATGTTGCCGCTCATTAGCGGCTAACCAAACCAAATAATTATGTCCCGTCGTCGTGTCGTCGTTACAGGTTTAGGGTGTGTCAGTCCCGTGGGAAACACGGTGGCTGATTCATGGTCGGCCTTGCTTGCCGGTCAGTCCGGCATCGATTTCATCAAGAGTTTCGACGCGACCCCGTTCGCGTGCAAATTCGCTGGTGAAGTCAAAGGGTTCGACATCACCGCGCTGATTCCCGAGAAGGATGCGCGGCACATGGACCGCTTCATCCACCTCGGCCTGGCGGCAGCCATTGAAGCCGTCGCCGACTCGGGCCTACCCACCGGCGATGCCCTGGGCGAGGAAGAAGCCACCCGCATCGGCTGCAACATCGGCTCCGGCATCGGTGGCTTGCCGATGATCGAGAACACCCACGCCGAACTGGTCAACCGCGGCCCGCGCCGCGTGTCGCCGTTCTTCGTGCCGGCCTCGATCATCAACATGATCTCGGGCCATGTGTCGATCAAGTTCGGCTTCAAGGGGCTGAACCTGGCCATCGTCACGGCCTGCACCACGGGCCTGCACGCCATCGGCCAGTCGGCCCGCATGATCGAATACGGCGACTGCGACGTGATGGTGGCCGGCGGCTCCGAATCCACCATGTCGCCGCTCGGCATTGGCGGCTTCGCGGCCGCGCGCGCGCTGAGCTTTCGCAACGACGACCCGCAGACCGCGTCCCGCCCGTGGGACAAGGACCGCGACGGCTTCGTGCTCGGCGAAGGCGCGGGTGTGGTGGTGCTCGAAGAATACGAACACGCCAAGGCCCGCGGTGCGAAGATCTACGCCGAGATCATCGGCTTCGGCCTGACGGGTGACGCCTTCCACATGACCGCACCGGATGTCGACGGCCCGCGCCGCTCGATGCAGATGGCGCTCAAGAACGCCGGCGTCAACGCCGACCAGGTCGACTACCTCAACGCACACGGCACCTCCACGCCGCTGGGCGACCTGAACGAAACCAACGCCATCAAGCTGGCGCTGGGCGACCACGCCAAGAAGACGGTGGTCAACTCGACCAAGTCCATGACCGGCCACTTGCTGGGCGGCGCGGGCGGCATCGAAAGCGTGTTCACCGCCCTGGCGATCTACCACCAGAAGAGCCCGCCCACGATCACCATCTTCAACCAGGACCCGGAATGCGACCTGGACTACTGCGCCAACACCGCGCGCGACCTGAAGATCGATATCGCGGTCAAAAACAACTTCGGCTTTGGCGGCACCAACGGCACGCTGGTCTTCAAACGCGTTTGATGGCGCAACAGCGACCGGCGCTTCGCTGCACAGCGGCACCCGCTGCGGCTGCCCGGTCAAAGGCCGCTTGAGCCATGCACCACGCCCCATCGGTCACGTACCCGGTGGGGCGTTCCGTTTTGTTCGGTCTGCTGCTGGCTGGTGCGTGGCTGCTGGGCGCCGTGCTGGTCGGCTGGTGGTGCCTGGGCGTGCCCGCCGTGGGATGGCGCCAGTGGCTGGGCTTGTCTACGCTGCCCGTTGCAGCCTTGGCGGCCTGGGTGAGCTGGCGCCGCATGGGTGTGGGCATGTTGCGCTGGGACGGCCAGGTCTGGTTGTGGCAGGCGAAACGCCACCGGGGCGACCAAAGCGACCAGGACGCCCTGCCGGTGCAACTCGGCGTCCACCTGGATCTGCAGCGCCAATTGATGCTGTGTCTGCAGCCGCAAACTGGCCCGAGCGTGTGGTGCTGGGCCGACCGCGCGCGCATGCCCGAACGCTGGGGCGATCTGCGCCGTGCGGTATATTCGCCCGCCAGATCGCAAGCCGTGTCCGACGATGCGCCCGTGCCACCCGTTGTGCCTGTCGCACCTGCCTCGCCTGAACCATGACTTCCACGCCCCCACCCGTCGACCCCGTGCCCGCCGATCCCCTGGTCGGCCCCGCCACGGCTGCCGACAGCGATCTGATGCTGGTCGAGCGCACGGTCGCGGGCGACCAGCGCGCGTTCGAGCTGCTGGTGATCAAGTACCAGCGCCGCATCCAGCGCCTCATCGGCCGCATGGTGCGCGATGTCGACCTGGTGGAAGACATCGCCCAGGAAACCTTCATCCGCGCCTACCGCGCGCTGCCCAAGTTTCGCGGTGACGCGCAGTTCTACACCTGGCTCTACCGTATCGCCGTCAACACCGCCAAGAAGACGCTGATGGACTTCAAACGCGATCCCACGGTGAGCGAAGCCGCTTTACGCTCATCCGATGACGAAGATGAAACTTACCACCGGGAAAACGAACCAATCAGCTACGAGACCCCCGATACCGTGCTTGCGGCCCAGCAGATATCGGCGATGGTGAACGCGGCCATGGAGGCCTTGCCCGAGGATTTGCGGCAGGCGGTGACGCTGCGCGAGATCGAAGGCATGAGCTACGAAGACATCGCCGAAGCCATGAATTGCCCGATCGGCACGGTGCGCTCGCGGATTTTCCGGGCGCGCGAAGCGATCTCGGCACGCGTCAAGCCGCTGTTGGAAAACCAGGCTGGCAAGCGGTGGTGAGACTGGTGATTCGGCTGAATGCGGTAGATGCGATGAATGCGGTGAGGGAAGGGCTAATCCACATGCCCGTAAAGGCAAGAAACAGGTGATGCAGATGAAAACGGAACAAACTTCGAACGACCACGAAATGCTGTCCGCATTGGCCGATGGCCAACTGCGCGGCACCGCCTTTGCGAAGGCCGTCGACGCCGTGCTGCACGACGACAACGCGCAGGCCACCTGGCACCGCTACCACCTCATCGGCGACGTGATGCGCTCCGGCGAACTTGCGCAGTGCGATGGCGACAGCGCCTTCCTGGCGCGCCTGCAGACGCGCTTCAAACAGGAGCCGGGTTTCGCGCGCCCGGCAACCGTTGCCGAGGTCGCGGAGGTCGCCATGGTCGCGAGCGGCGCGAATGGCGTGAATAACGTGGTGGCGCAACAGCGCGCCGCAGCCAACGAAGCCGGTTTCCGCTGGAAGATGGTCGCCGGTTTCGCCTCCATGGCGGCGGTGGCGGCCATCGGCTGGAACCTGCTCAACGCGCCCGGTGCAAGCCCCGCCGCGTCGCAGCAGTTGGCGCTGGTTCCTGCCCCCGTGCAGGTCGCCAAAGCCGCGCCCGCGGACCCGACCGGCGGCATCATGCAGGTGGCCGCCACCACCGCGGCACCGGCCGCGCCGATCACCGCACAGGCCGTCACCCTGGCCAGCGGCGAGCCGCAGGTCATGATCCGCGACCGGCGCCTGGACGAACTGATGGCCGCCCACAAGCAGTTCGGCGGCACCTCGGCGCTGCAGAAGCCCGCGGGCTTTCTGCGCAACGCCACCTTCGAAGGCCCGTCCCGTTGAGGGGCGACCGTTTCTGGAAAGCCCTCGATGCGATGTGAGTTCCTAGGCAGGATGTTGTTGTGGGCCGCGGCCTGCGCGGCGTCGCCTCTTTGGGCGCAGTCCTTTGCCGTCGGTCCTGCCGGGGCTGCTTCGGCTCCGGTGGAAGCCGCCCCTACGCAGCCCGAGCGCAGCGTGAGCGACTGGCTGATGCGCATGCACGAAGCCTCGCGCAAGCGCGCCTACGTGGGCACCTTCGTGGTGTCTTCGGGCTCCGGCCTGTCGAGTGCGCGCATCTGGCACGTGTGCAACGGCGACCAGCAGATGGAGCGTGTCGAGTCGCTCACCGGCGCGCCGCGTTCCACCTTCCGCCACAACGACCAGGTCGTCACCTTTCTGCCGGAAAGCAAGGTCGCCCAGTCGGAGCGCCGCGAGTCGCTGGGCCTGTTCCCGAATCTGCTGCAGGCGCGCGATTCGTCGATCCCCGAATACTACGGCGCCAAGCGCGTCGGCAGCGACCGTGTGGCCGGCTTCGATGCCGACGTGGTGCGCCTGATCCCCAGGGACAAGCTGCGCTTCGGCTACCGCATCTGGAGCGAGAAGAAGAGCGGTCTAGTGGTCAAGCTGCAGACGCTCGATACCGACGGCAGTGTGCTCGAGCAGGCGGCTTTCTCCGAGCTGCAGCTCGACGCGCCGGTGCGCATGGACAAGCTCGCGCAGATGATGGCCAACACCGCTGGCTACCGCATGGAAAAGGTCGAGATGGTCAAGACCACGGCGCTGGCCGAAGGTTGGGCCATGAAGGGCGAGGTGCCCGGCTTCAAGCCCATGAGCTGTTTCAAGCGCCCGGTGGCGGGGCCGACCTTCGGCCCGTCGCCCGCAGGCACACCGGCCAGCCCGACCGCCGGCGCATCGGACGGCACGCTGCAGTGGATCTTCTCCGATGGCCTGGCCTCGGTCTCGCTGTTCGTCGAGAATTTCGATGCCAAGCGGCACGCGCAGGAAGGCTTCATGGCCATCGGCGCGACGCAATCCTATTCGCAGCACGTGAGTGACTGGTGGGTGACGGTGGTCGGCGAGGTGCCGCCACAAACCCTGAAGGCTTTTGCGCGGGCCCTTGAGCGCAGCAAATAAGTCACCATCTCCTGCAAAAGCGATCGCACGCCGGCGGCTCGCTCGCAACCTATTGTTTTGAAAGAAGTCCAGATGATGTTGTTTACCGATCTGAAGAAAATGCGCTCCGTCGCGCTGGCAGGCGCCATGGCGGTTGCCGCCACCGCAGCGATGTTGCCGGTCCAGCCGGCCATGGCACAGACACGCACCTTGCCCGACTTCACCGACCTGGTCGAGCAGGTCGGCCCTTCGGTGGTGAACATTCGCACGCTCGAGAAAGCCGCGGCCCGACCCGAGAACGGCATGGACGAAGAGATGCTCGAGTTCTTCCGCCGTTTCGGCATGCCGATCCCTAACAACCCCAATGCGCCGCGCCAGGCGCCACGCCCGCCCCGGCAGGCGCCCGATGAAGAGCAGCCGCGCGGTGTTGGCTCGGGCTTCATCCTCAGCGCCGATGGCCTCATCATGACCAACGCCCACGTGGTCGAAGGCGCCGACGAAGTCATCGTCACGCTGACTGACAAACGCGAGTTCAAGGCCAAGATCATCGGCTCCGACAAACGCACCGATGTCGCCGTGGTGCGCATCGAGGCCACGGGCCTGCCCGCGGTCAAGATGGGCGATGTGGGCCGCCTCAAGGTCGGGGAATGGGTGATGGCCATCGGCTCGCCGTTCGGCCTCGAGAACACCGTCACCGCCGGCATCGTCAGCGCCAAGCAGCGCGACACCGGTGAATACCTGCCGTTCATTCAGACCGACGTGGCCATCAACCCCGGCAATTCCGGTGGCCCGCTGATCAACATGCGCGGCGAAGTGGTCGGCATCAACAGCCAGATCTATTCGCGCTCGGGTGGTTTCATGGGCATCTCGTTTGCCATCCCGATCGACGAGGCCACCCGTGTCAGCGAACAGCTGCGCACGGTGGGCCGCGTATCGCGTGGCCGCATCGGCGTGCAGATCGACCAGGTCACCAAGGACGTGGCCGAGTCCATCGGCCTGGGCAAGCCGCAGGGCGCGCTGGTGCGCGGCGTAGAAGCCGGGTCGCCGGCCGAGAAGGCGGGCGTCGAAGCCGGTGACATCGTCGTCAAGTTCGATGGCAAGGCGATCGACCGCTTCTCCGACCTGCCGCGCATGGTGGGCAACACCAAGCCTGGCACCAAGAGCGCGCTGACGGTGTTCCGCCGCGGCAGCACCAAGGACCTGACCGTGGTGATCGCCGAGATCGAAGCCGAGAAGCCCACGGCGAAGGCCGTCGACAAGGAAGACAAGCCCAAAGCCACGCCGGGTGGCCAGCTGCTGGGCCTGGCCATCAGCGACCTGACGGACGTGCAGAAGAAAGAGCTGAAGCTCAAGGGCGGCGTGCGTGTGGACGCAGCCACCGACGGCGCTGCACGTGCTGGTGTGCGCGAGGGCGACGTCATCGTGGCCATCGCCAACACCGAAGTGGCAAGCGTCAAGGAATTCGAGGCCGCCGTGGCCAAGGTCGACAAGAGCAAGCCGATCAACGTGCTGTTCCGGCGTGGCGAATGGGCCAGCTACGCGCTCATCCGTCCGAGCAAGTAAACCCGACCGTGCTGGTCAATGCCCCCAACCCGGGCTCGGGTTTGGGGCCTTTTTTTGACCGCTGAGCGGTGTTGTAGAGCCTGTAACAAAAATTTCTTGGAACGCAAAACACGGCGCTAAGTTTGCAGGCACTAACTTACTGGCGAGGCTAATGACGAATTTGGATAGAATCAGGGCTCGGCTCCAACTGTTCTGAGCATATCGAAAATCCTGAAAACCACCATGCGGTACGGAATGCTGTGGCACACAGGCGATCCACAGATCGCCCACATGTTGTCCAGATATCTATCCA
>JAQGMQ010000223.1 GCA_028292305.1 Rhodoferax sp. | reverse complement strand
GGTCAGCCCGCTGCAACGTCGACAGCCGGTGCGCAATGGCAATCGTGGTGCGGCCCTGCACGAGGTTGTCCAGCGCCTTCTGGATTTCCTTCTCGGTTTCGGTGTCGACCGACGAAGTGGCTTCATCGAGGATCAGGATGCGCGGATCGATCAGCAGTGCGCGGGCGATGGAAATGCGCTGGCGTTCGCCGCCCGACAGCCCCTGCCCGCGTTCGCCCACCAGCGAGTCGTAGCCCTGCGGCAGGCGCAGGATGAATTCATGCGCATGGGCGGCGCGGGCCGCAGCCACGATCTCGCGACGCGAAGCATCGGGTTTGCCGTAGGCGATGTTTTCGGCGATGGTGCCGAAGAACAAAAACGGCTCCTGCAGCACCAGGCCGATGTGGCGCCGGTAGTCGGCAACGGCAAAACGGCGGATGTCCGTGCCGTCGAGCTGGATTGCGCCGTCGCTCACGTCGTAGAAACGGCAGATCAGGTTGACCAGCGTGCTTTTGCCCGAGCCGCTGTGGCCCACCAGGCCGATCATTTCGCCGGGGCGGATCGCCAGGTTGAGGTCGCGGATCACCGAGCGGTTGCCGTAGCGAAAGCCGATGCCTTTCATCTCCAGCCGACCGCGTGGCCCGCCGCTGCGGCCTTCGTCGATCTGCACCGGTTGTGCCGGCTCGGGCACGTTCGACACGTGGTCAAGGATGTCGAAGATGCGCTTGGCGCCGGCCGCCGCCTTCTGCGTCACCGACACGATGCGGCTCATCGAATCCAGCCGCGTGTAGAAGCGCCCGATGTAGGCGATGAACGCGGTGAGCACGCCCACCGTGATCTGCTGGCGCGACACCAGCCAGATGCCGAAGGCCCACACGACGAGCAAGCCGATTTCGGTGAGCAGCGACACGGTCGGCGTGAACAGCGACCAGGTCTTGTTGAGCCGGTCATTGACCTCCAGGTTGTGCCGGTTCGCGTCACGAAAACGCTGGGTTTCGCGGCGCTCCTGGGCGAAGGCCTTGACCACGCGGATGCCGGGAATGGTGTCGGCCAGCACGTTGGTGACCTCGGACCAGACCCGGTCGATCTTCTCGAATCCGGTGCGCAACCGGTCGCGCACGGTGTGGATCATCCAGCCGATGAACGGCAGCGGCACCAACGTGACCAGCGCCAGCCAGGGGTTGATGGAAAACAAGATGATCGCCGTCATGGTGATCATCAGCACGTCGGTGAAGAAATCGAGCGCGTGCAGCGACAGGAACACGCAGATGCGGTCGGTCTCGGAGCCGATGCGCGACATCAGGTCGCCGGTGCGCTTGCCGCCGAAAAAATCCAGCGACAACTGCAACAGGTGCTCGAAAGTGGCAGTGCGCAGGTCGGCGCCGATGCGCTCCGATGCCAGCGACAAAATATAGGTGCGCGCCCAGTTCATGCCCCAGCCGGCCACCGCCGCCAGCAGCAGGCCGCCGAGGTAGGTCACCACCAGCATCGGGTCGATGTGCTGCCCGTTCTGGAACGGAATCAGGATGTCGTCCATCAGCGGAATGGTCAGATACGGCGGGATCAGCGTCGCCGCGGTGGACGCCAGCGTCAATGCAAAACCTACTGCCAATTGTTTCCGGTATGGCCGGGCGAAGCGCCACAGTCGCAGCAGCACCCAGGTCGACGGCGGTGTATGCAGTTCCTTGCCACACACGGCACAGTCCTCGCTCTCCGGCGGCAGCGGGGCATTGCAGATCGGGCAAAGCGCCAGATCTTCCGTCAGTTGCGGCGCCTGGCCGAGGCCAGCCAGGCTGCGGTCGAACTGTTTCATCAGCCGCTGGGCCTGCGGGTCCAGGCCCAGCGTATAGCGCCACAGGCCGCGCCGCGACTGGCTGTCATGCAATTCCAGGGTGCCGACGCCGGCGTGGTCCGTGTGTTTCATGGCCAGGTCGGGCGCGAGCGGCCAGGCCTGCCAGGCGCCGTCGGCACCGGCGTCGGCGCCGGGTTGCCAAGCCATCAGCCGCTGGCTGGTCAGCGCCAGCAGGCCGGGCTGAAATTGGAGTTGGGCATCCAGGTCAACCGGCAGCGAAGCTAGAACGTTTTCGTCGGTTGCGAGCTGTGCCTGGAGAAGGCGCAGCGCGGAACCTGAACTTCCACTGGAGATATCGACTGAATGGTGATGGTGCATTTTTTTGGACGCTGCGAAGGCTTGCCGGTTGCCGGTGGCTCGTCGGGACCACGGATTCTGCACGATGCCGCCTGCGGGATTCCGCCGGTCCGTCCCATGCTACGCCCGGCCGCCGCCGAGCGCAAAATGGTCCGGCCCGGTCGCGCCGCTCTTGCCATTCACAAAGCACAACCATGAGCTCCAAGGACGACATCCAACTCCTGCGCATCAACTACCTGCGCGGCCCGAACATCTGGACCTACCGCCCCACGCTCGAAGTGTGGCTGGACCTGGGTGAACTCGAAGACTTCCCCTCCAACCTGCTGCCCGGTTTCAACGACCGGCTGGTCGGCCTGCTGCCGGCGCTGGAAGAGCACCACTGCGGTGTGGGCGAACGCGGCGGTTTCATCCAGCGCCTGCGCGAAGGCACCTGGACCGGCCATGTGCTGGAACACGTGGTCATCGAGCTGCTGAACCTGGCCGGCATGCCCACGGGCTTCGGGCAAACCCGCAGCACCTCGAAACGCGGCGTGTACCGGATGGTGTTCCGGGCGCGCGACGAACAGGTGGCGCGCATGGCGCTGGCCGAAGGCCACAAGCTGCTGATGGCGGCCATCAACAGCCAGCCTTTCGAAGTGCCGGCGGCGGTGGCCAATGTGCGCGAGCAGGTCGACGATTGTTATCTCGGCCCCAGCACGGCCTGCATCGTGGCCGCGGCCACCGACCGCGGCATTCCGCACATCCGCCTGAACGACGGCAACCTGGTGCAACTGGGCCATGGCGCGCAGCAGCGCCGCATCTGGACGGCCGAAACCGAGCTCACCAGCGCCATCGCCGAAGGCATTGCGCGCGACAAGGACCTGACCAAGTCGCTGCTCAAATCCTGCGGCGTGCCGGTGCCGGAAGGCGAGGCGGTCGACAGCGCCGAAGCGGCGTGGGAAGCGGCTCAAGAGATCGGCCTGCCGGTGGTGGTGAAGCCCTCCGACGGCAACCACGGCCGCGGCGTGTCGCTGGACCTGAGCCGACGCGAAGACATCGAGGCCGCGTTCCATGTGGCGGCGTTGCACGGCAGCGAAGTGCTGGTGGAGCGGTTCATCCGCGGCAACGAGCACCGGCTGCTGGTTGTCGGCGGCAAGGTGGTGGCCGCGGCGCGCGGCTCGGTGGCGGTGGTCACCGGCAACGGCAGCGCCACCGTGCGCGAGCTGGTCGATCTGCAGATCAATACCGATCCGCGCCGCGGCACGCATGAAGACGCGCCGCTCGGCCTGGTCGAAACCGACAAGGACGAAGCCGTGCTGCTCGAGCTGCAACGCCAGGGTCTTTCGCCTGAAGCCGTGCCAGCCGCGGGTCGCCAGGTGCTGATCCAGCGCAATGGCAATGTCTCGGTCGACTGCACCGATCTGGTCCACCCCGAAGTGGCCCACGTGGTGTCGCTGGCGGCACGCGTGGTGGGGCTCGATATCGCCGGTGTCGACCTGGTGGCCGAAGACATCTCCAAGCCGCTGCACCTGCAAAGCGCGGCCATCGTCGAGGTCAACGCCGGCCCGGGTTTGCTGATGCACCTGAAGCCCGCCGAAGGCGCGCCGCGCCCGGTGGGCCGGGCCATCGTCGACCACCTCTTTGCCGACGACGAAAACGGCCGCATCCCGGTGGTGGGCGTGGCCGGCTCCGAAGGCGCACATACCGTCGCCCGGCTCGCCGCTTGGCTGCTGCATCTGAGCGGCCTCAAGGTCGGCCTGGCCTGCCGCGACGGCTTGTTCCTGGACACCCGGCGCATCGAGTCGGCGCCGAGCGCGGGCTGGGAGCCGGCGCACCGCTTGCTGATCAACCGCGGCGTGCAGGCGGCGGTCATCGAAAACGGTGCCGAGAGCATCCTGCGCGACGGCCTGGCCTATGACCGCTGCGCCGTGGGCGTGGTCACCGACCTCGGCGGTTCCGAAGGGCTGGCCGAATACGACGTGTTCGACAGCGACCACCTGATCAAGGTGCTGCGCACCCAGGTCGACGTGGTGCTGCCCGATGGCGTGGCCGTGCTGAATGCCGACGATTCGCGGGTGGCGGCGCTGGCGTCCCTGTGCGATGGCCAGGCGATCCTGTACGCGGTGAACGCCCAGGCGCCGTCCATCGTGTCGCACCGTGCCGCGCAAGGCCGCGCGGTGTTGTTCACCGCCAAGGGCCAGGTCGTGCTGGCCACCGGCAGCACCGACGTGGCGCTGACCACCGTGACCCACCTCACCGGCCGGCGCAAGGCCGATGGCGGTGAACGTCTGCTGCCCAGCATTTTGGCGGCGGTCGGCGCGGCCTGGGCGCTGGGCATTTCGCCCGACCTCATCGCCGCCGGCCTGAAGACCTTCGAAATCGAATTGCCGGCGGCGCGCGTGGCGCACGCCGCCCACTGACACCGCCGGTTCAAGAAAAGACAAGTCCCATGGAAGTCTCACGCATCCGCGCCCTGCGCGGCCCCAATCTCTGGAGCCGGCACACCGCGCTCGAGGCCATCGTGTCGTGCGCCGAAGCCGAGCGCCACATCAGCGGCCTGGCTGGTTTCGAGAAGGCGCTGCGCGCGCTGTTTCCCGCCGTGGGCTCGCTGCGTACCGGTCGCCAGCTCGGCCAGGTGTCGCTGGCCCACGTGCTGGAGAGCGCCGTGCTGGCGCTGCAGGCGCAGGCCGGCTGCCCGGTGACGTTCAGCCGCACCGCGTCGACGGTCGATCCCGGCGTGTACCAGGTGGTGGTCGAATACAGCGAAGAAGCCGTCGGCCGGGTGGCCCTCGGCCTGGGCCAGGAACTGATCGATGCGGCGCTTCATGGCAAGGGCTTCGACCTGGACAGCGCCATCGCCAGGCTGCGCGAGCTCGACGAAGACGAGCGCCTGGGCCCGAGCACGGGCGCGATCGTCGACGCGGCCGCGGTGCGCGGCATTCCGTGGCGCCGGCTTACCCAGGGCAGCCTGGTGCAGTTCGGCTGGGGCTCCAAGCAGCGCCGCATCCAGGCGGCCGAGGTCGACGCCACCAGCGCCGTCTCCGAGTCGATCGCGCAGGACAAGGATTTGACGAAGAAGCTGCTGCACGCGGCCGGTGTGCCCGTGCCGCTGGGCCGGCCGGTCGACACGCCCGATGAAGCCTGGGCCGCCGCCCAGGAAATCGGTTTGCCGGTGGTGGTGAAGCCGCAGGACGGCAACCAGGGCAAGGGCGTGACGGTCAACATCGTCGACCGGGCCCACCTCGAAGTGGCCTTCCGCGCCGCCGCCGAAATCGGCGACGTGATGGTCGAGAAATTCTTGCCCGGCAGCGACTACCGCCTGCTGGTGGTCGGCTCGAAGATGGTGGCCGCGTCGCGCCGCGATCCGCCGCAGGTGCTGGGCGACGGCGTGCACACCGTGCGCGAACTCGTCGACCTGGTGAATGCCGACCCGCGCCGCGGCGAAGGCCATGCCACGTCGCTGACCAAGATCCGTTTCGACGACATCGCCGTGGCCCGCCTCGCCGTGCAGGGGCTCGATCCGCAATCGGTGCCCGACAAGGGTCGCCGCATCCTGCTGCGCAACAACGCCAACCTGAGCACCGGCGGCACCGCCACCGACGTCACCGACGACGTGCACCCCGACATCGCGGCCCAGGCCGTGACGGCCGCGCAGATGGTGGGCCTGCACATCTGCGGTGTCGACCTGGTCTGCGAGACCATGCTGAAGCCGCTCGAAGAACAACACGGCGGCATCGTCGAGGTCAACGCCGCGCCCGGTCTGCGCATGCACATTTCGCCCTCGTACGGCAAGGGCCGGAACGTCGGCGAGGCGATGGTCAATCACCTGTACGGCCCCGGCGAAGACGGCCGGATCCCGGTGGTGGCCGTTACCGGCACCAACGGCAAGACCACCACCGCGCGGCTGATTGCGCACCTGTTCGCCAGCAGTGGCCTGCGCGTGGGCATGACCAACACCGACGGTGTGTATGTGGAAGGCCGGCAGATCGACAGCGGCGACTGCAGCGGCCCGAAAAGCGCGCGCAATGTGCTGATGCATCCCGACGTGGACGCGGCCGTGTTCGAGACCGCGCGTGGCGGCATGCTGCGCGAAGGCCTGGGCTTCGACCGCTGCCAGGTGGCGGTGGTGACCAACATCGGCAAGGGCGACCACCTGGGGCTGAACTACATCACCACGGTGGAAGACCTGGCCGTGCTGAAACGCGTCATCGTGCAGAACGTGGCGCCCGATGGTTATGCCGTGCTGAACGCGGTCGACCCGATCGTTGCCGCCATGGCCGCGGCCTGCCCGGGGCATGTGATCTATTTCGCCGCCGACCGGCACCACCCGGTGATGGCCACGCACCGCGCTCAAGGCCGGCGCACCGTGTATGTGGACGGCGACGCCATCGTCGCCTCGGTGGGCTCGTGGCGCGAAAAGATCGCGCTGCGCGACATCCCGCTGACCCGGGGCGGCACCATCGCCTTCCAGGTCGAAAACGCCATGGCTTCGATCGCCGCCGCCTGGGGCGCGGGCCAGAGCTGGGACACCATCCGCCGCGGCCTGGCCAGCTTTGCCAACGACGCCGACAACGCCCCCGGCCGCTTCAACGTGATGGACTACCGCGGTGCCACCGTCATTGCCGACTACGGCCACAACCCCGACGCCA
The DNA here is from genome assembly GCA_028292305.1 of Rhodoferax sp. GTDB lineage: Bacteria > Pseudomonadota > Gammaproteobacteria > Burkholderiales > Burkholderiaceae_C > Rhodoferax_B. Next base: position 5,054 of record JAQGMQ010000223.1, on the reverse strand, counting down.
TGCGCGCGTTGGTGGCGGCCGTGGACGCCATGCCCGGCGCGCGCCGCTCGGTGGTGATCAGCGGTGCCGGCGACCGGCGCGACGACGACATCCGCGAGCAGACCGTGATCCTCGGCGACGCGTTCGACGACGTCATCCTTTTCGAGGACGCCTGCCAGCGCGGCCGTGCCGACGGCGAGGTGTTGAAGCTGCTGCGCCAGGGCCTGGTCAACGCCAAGCGCACCCACCGCGTCGACGAGATCCAGGGTGAGTTCATCGCCATCGACCACGCGCTGCAGCGCCTGGAGCCGGGCGACCTGTGCCTGATCCTGGTCGACCAGGTGGAAGAAGCGCTGGCGCACCTGGCGCAAAGGGTGACCGCCGGCTAGGAATTTGCTGACAAATTGGAAGGAGAAGGGCAGGCCGCTTGCGGCCCGGGCCGGACGCACGCAAGTAAAATCCGCCATTTGCCAAAAACTTCCGCCATGCCCGCTGTATCCGCCGGGCCCGCAAGGGCCTGTTTTGATCTGAAGAGCGCCACCTTGCCGCTGATCGCGGTGGTGCTCAAGACCGACGATCTTTCGGCCCTGGCCAGCGAACTCAAGGCCCGTTTCGGCGACACGCCCGATTTCTTCGACCAGGACCCGGTGGTGATCAACCTGGCGCAGTTGCCCGACGGTGCCGGCGCCATCGACTTCGCCCGCCTCAACGCCCTGTTGCGCCAGTACCGGATGCGGCCCATCGCCGTGCACGGCGGCAGCAGTGCGCAACGTGGCGCCGCCGCGGCCGCGGGCCTGGTGGAAACCCCGGACATCGCCCACACGCTACCGCTGGCCGCGGCCACGCCGGCTCCGGCCGCCGACGAACCCCAGCCGGTCGCCGTGCCGAGCGCCAGCAACACGCTGGTGATCGACAAACCGCTGCGCTCGGGCCAGCAGATCTATGCGCGCGGCGCCGATCTGGTGGTGCTGGCAGTGGTCAACTTCGGGGCCGAGGTGATCGCCGACGGCAACATCCACGTGTATGGCCCGCTGCGGGGCCGCGCCATCGCCGGGGCGCGCGGCAACACCGAGGCGCGCATCTTCAGCACCTGCCTCGAAGCCCAACTGATCTCGATCGCCGGCACCTACCGCACGTCCGAGATCGCCATGCCCGCCGACGTGCTGGGCAAGGCCGCGCAGGTACGGCTGGCCGGCGACAAGCTGGTCATGGAGCCGCTGTGAACCCGAATTTTCATTCTTCGACACTCTGACATTTGAAAGACTTGCAAACCATGGCCAAAATCATCGTGGTGACATCCGGTAAAGGTGGCGTCGGAAAAACCACCACCAGCGCCAGTTTCGCCTCGGGCCTCGCGATGCGCGGCCACAAGACCGCCGTCATCGATTTCGACGTGGGCCTGCGCAACCTCGACCTGATCATGGGCTGCGAACGCCGCGTGGTGTACGACCTGATCAACGTGATCCACAACGAGGCCAACCTGAACCAGGCGCTGATCAAGGACAAGCAGTGCGACAACCTGTTCGTGCTGGCCGCCTCGCAGACCCGCGACAAGGACGCACTGACGCAGGACGGCGTGGAGCGCGTGCTCAAAGACCTGGGCGAGATGGGCTTCGAATACATCGTCTGCGATTCGCCCGCGGGCATCGAGACCGGCGCGCTGATGGCCATGCACTTCGCCGACGAGGCGCTGGTGGTCACCAACCCCGAAGTGTCTTCGGTGCGCGACTCGGACCGCATCCTCGGCATGCTCGGCTCCAAGACCAAACGCGCCATCGAGGGCCAGGCTCCGGTGAAGGAACACCTGGTGATCACGCGCTACAACCCGGTGCGGGTCGAAGACGGCCAGATGCTGTCGCTCGAAGACATCCAGGACATCCTGCGCATCCCGCTGATGGGCGTGATCCCCGAATCCGAATCGGTGCTGCAGGCGTCCAACCAGGGCCTGCCGGCGATCCACCTGCAGGAGAGCGACGTGTCCGAGGCCTACAAGGATGTGGTCGCGCGTTTCCTCGGCGAAGACAAGCCCATGCGTTTCGTCGAAGCGGTCAAGCCAGGGTTCTTCAAGCGTCTGCTGGGTCGGAGGTAAGCCATGTCGTTTCTGTCTTTCCTGCTCGGGGAAAAGAAAAAAACCGCCAGTGTGGCCAAGGAGCGGCTGCAGATCATTCTGGCCCACGAACGCAGCGGTCGCGGCGCCAGCCGGCCCGACTACCTGCCGGCGCTGCAGCGCGAGCTGGTGGCGGTGATCTCCAAATACGTGTCGATCAACCCCGACGACATCAAGGTGCACCTGGAACGCCAGGACAACCTCGAAGTGCTCGAGGTAAAGATCGAACTGCCCGAAGCCCTGCGCTGACCGGTCCGCCGGACCTTGTTTTGGAGAATGCGATGAAGCGATGGTCTGGATGGTGCCTGGGGTTGACGGCAGCGTTGCTGTGCGGCGCGGCGCAGGCCGAACAGGTGGGCTCGGTCGACACCGCGTTCCAATGGATCGGGCCGGACCACAAGATCGTGGTCGAAGCCTATGACGACCCGAAGGTCGGCGGCGTGACCTGTTATGTGTCGCGCGCCAAGACCGGCGGCATCAAGGGTGCCGTGGGTCTGGCCGAAGACAAGGCCGAGGCCTCGATCGCCTGCCGGCAGGTCGGGCCGGTCACGTTCACCCAGCCGCTGCCGCAGCGCGAAGAAGTGTTCAACGAACGCCTGTCGGTGTTGTTCAAGAAGCTGCGCATCGTGCGCATGGTCGACAAGAGCCGCAACGCGCTGGTCTACCTCACCTATTCGGACAAGTTGGTCGACGGCTCGCCGATGAACGCCATCACGGCGGTTGCCGTGGACCGCGGCACGGTGATCCCGGTCAAGTAGATGCCACCAGAGTCCGAGCGGCCTGCCCTGACGCCCGCGGAAGCGGCGGCCGCGGCCTCGAACTCTCCGCTCGCGCCGCTGAAGTTCGCGGTGTTCCGCATGTTGTGGTGCGTCTGGCTGGCCGCCAACATCTGCATGTGGATGAACGACGTGGCCGCGGCCTGGCTCATGACCACGTTGACCACCTCGCCGCTGTGGGTGGCACTGGTGCAGACGGCTTCCACCCTGCCGGTGTTCCTGCTGGGCCTGCCGAGTGGCGCGCTGGCCGATATTCTGGACCGCAGGCGCTATTTCATCGTCACCCAGTTCTGGGTGGCGGTGGTGGCGCTGATGCTATGCGCGGCCATCGTGCTCGACGCCATGACGCCGCCGCTGCTGCTGGCGCTCACCTTCGCCAACGGCGTGGGCCTGGCCATGCGCTGGCCGGTGTTCGCCGCCATCGTGCCCGACCTGGTGCCGCGTTCGCAGCTGCCGGCTGCGCTGGCGCTGAACGGCGTGACCATGAACGCCTCGCGCATCGTCGGACCGCTGGCCGCGGGCGCGCTCATCGCCAGCGCGGGCAGTGCCTATGTGTTCGTGCTGAACGCCGTGTTGTCGGTGATCTCGGCGTTCGTGTTGATCCGCTGGCGGCATGAACACGTGCCGAGTCCGCTGGGTCGCGAGAAGCTGTTCAGCGCCATGCGGGTGGGCGTGCAGTTCGTGCGGCAATCAGCCCGGCTCAAGGCGGTGTTCCTGCGCATCGCGCTGTTCTTCTTTCACTCGACCGCGTTGTTGGCGTTGCTGCCGCTGATCGCGCGGGGCCTGCATGGTGGCGACGCGGCCACCTTCACGTTGCTGCTGGCTTCGATGGGCGCGGGCGCCATCACCGCGGCCATGTTTTTGCCGCGCCTGCGCCAGAAGATGACGCGCGACACGCTGGTGCTGCGCGGCATGAATTTGCAGTCGCTGGCCATCGCCGTGATGGCCTTCGCGCCCAACGTCTACGTGGCGGTGCCGGCGATGTTCGTGGCCGGCATGGCCTGGATCACCACGGCCAATTCGCTCAGCGTGTCGGCCCAGCTGGCGCTGCCCAACTGGGTGCGGGCGCGCGGCATGTCGATGTACCAGATGGCGATCATGGGCGCGAGCGCATTCGGCGCGGCGCTGTGGGGCCATGTGGCCAGCATCGGCACGGTGCAGATCAGCCTGTGCATCGCCGCGGCCACGGGGTCGTTCGGCATGTTCCTGGCGCAGCGTTGGGCCGCCGACCGCAGCATCGAGGAAGACCTCACACCGTCGCGTGAATTCAAGATGCCGGTGGCAGAAACGCCGCCATTGCACGGCCATGTGGTGGCCACCATCGAATACACCATCGACCCGGCGCGGGCCGGTGACTTCCAGGTGCTGATGCAGGAGAGCCGGCGCAGCCGCCTGCGCCAGGGTGCGCTCACCTGGGAACTGCGCCGCGACATCGCCGACCCGGCCCGCTACGTGGAGCACATCACCGACGAATCCTGGACCGAACACCTGCGCCGCTTCGACCGCGTCACCGCCGCCGATGTAGCGCTGCGCGAACGCAAGCTCGCGTTTCACATCGCCGACGATCCTCCGCTGGTGACACGCTGGGTGGTCGACCCGCCGCCCCGGAACTGACGGGCGGCCGCGGCGGCAGATCGTGGCAGGCGCCTACAAGCTCGGCCGTTCACGCCTCACACGCCGGTCACCAGCTGCAGACTAGATTCGAAGCATCCACTCTCCGGGGCCGCCCATGTCCAAATACGCCATTCCCTATCTCACCGCCCTGATCGTGCTGGTGGTCCTCGACATGTTGTGGCTGCGCGTGATCGCCTATGACTGGTACCGGCAGGGCATGGGCGAACACATGGCCGAGCAGCCGAACCTGGTGGCCGCGGCGCTGTTCTATGTGTTGTTTCCCGTGGGGCTGGTGATCTTCGGCGCGCAGTTGGGCCAGCCCGACAGCGGCGTGCTGCATGCCGCGCTGATGGGCGCGTTGTTTGGCTTCTTCGCCTACGCGACCTACGACCTGACCAACCTCGCGGTCATGAAGAACTGGCCGCTCGGCTTGTCGTTGCTGGACATGGGCTGGGGCACGCTGGTGAGTGCGGTGGCTGCGGCCGGGGCCAAGTTCGTGAGCCGGCTGTAGACCTGGCGCGTTCAGGCCCGGCGCGGCAGAGCCGGGTTCTTCTTGACTACCGCATACCGCGTGAGCG
>JAQGMQ010000404.1 GCA_028292305.1 Rhodoferax sp. | reverse complement strand
TCGGCCAGCTTCACGTCGTTGTTCTTGATGAAGGTCAGGATGGCCAGCATCATGTTCTCGACGATGTCGGCCTGGTGCAATGCATCGCGCGCGGCACATGAGATGGCCAGCGACGGCGAGGACAGTGAGTAAGGGTCCAGGTGCTGCGGTCGCATCTGGCTGGCGGCGGGCGGCGGTTTTGGCAGCAGCTTGGCCACCGCGTTGGCGACGAACTGGGTCAGCCCGATGAAGGCCACGCTCATGGCCACGTTGAACGCCAGATGGAACAGCACCACGCCTTCGGTCTTGCCGGGCAGCATCGGCTGCACGTGGGCCAGCCACAGGCCCACGCAAGGGGCGACCAGGATTACGCCCATCAGCTTGAACACCAGGTTGCCCACGGTGACCTGGCGCACTTCGGTAATGGACTTGCCGGTGGTCAGCACGGCCAGCACGCCGCTGCCCAGGTTGGCGCCCAGCACCAGGCCCAGCGCCACGTCGAGCTGGATCACGCTGGAGGCGGCCAGCGCGGCGATCAGCAGCACCACGGCCAGGCTCGAATAGGCGATGACCGCCAGCACCGTGCCAAGAAAGATCTCGAGCAGGATGTCGCTGCTGACCGCGCCGAGCAGCGCCTTCACTGCCGGCGAGGCCAGCAGAGGATCGGTGGCTTCCACCACCAGGCGCAGCGCCAGCAGCATCAGGCCCAGGCCGATCAGCACGCGGCCGATGCGCCCGGGCTTCTTGTCCTGCCCCACGAGGAACAACACCACGCCGACGAAGATGAACAGCGGCGACAGCCACGACAGGTCGAACGAGATCAGCACCGACATCAGGCTGGTGCCGATGTCGGCACCGCGCATCACGGCCAGCGCGGCGGGCAGGGTGATCAGGCCCTGGCCGACGAAAGAGGAGGTGATGAGCGAGGTGGCCGTGCTCGATTGCACCAGTGCCGTGACGCCGATGCCCGAGAGCGCGGCCGTGAAGCGGTTGCCCATGCTGCGTGCCAGGATGTGGCGCAGGTTGGCACCAAACACGCGCAGTACGCCGGTGCGTACCAGATGGGTTCCCCAGACCAGCAGCGCAATGGCTGCCAACAGATTCAGTAAGTGCTTCATGGCTCAATCGAACCGGACACTATACGCCCGCGGAGAGCGATTCTCCGGGCTTGCATGCAAATACCGCGTTTGATTTGTCGAGGGAACCGGGGCAATGGTCAAGCCCTGCCGCGGCGCACGCGGAGCAACTCGTCGAGGATCAGGCAGCCCGCGCCGATGGTGATGGCGCTGTCGGCGATGTTGAACGCCGGGAAGTGCCAGCCGCGCCAATAGACGTCGAGAAAGTCGACCACGTAGCCGTGCATCAGCCGGTCGATCACGTTGCCGATGGCGCCGCCCAGGATGCAGGCCAGCGCGAACGAAAACAGCTTCTGGCCCGCGTGTGACTTGAGCAGCCACAGGATGAACAGCGCCGCCGCCACGCCGATGGCGCTGAAGAACCAGCGCTGCCAGCCCGAGGCCGCGGCCAGGAACGAAAACGCCGCGCCGGTGTTGTGCGCCCGCACGATGTTGAAGAAGCCGGTGATCGGCGTGCTGTCGCCGAGCCGGTAGTAGCCCATGATCAGCACCTTGGTGAACTGGTCGGCGATGAGCACGATCAGCGCCAGGCCGAGCCAGGGCAGCACACTGCCGCCGGACGATTGCAGGAAGGTGGTTTTCGATTTCGCCATTGATCTAGCCATTACGCGATGGTCCTGGTTTCGCCGTCGCCGAACAGGTTGCTGGTGCAGCGGCCGCAAAGCGTGGGATGGGCGGCGTCCACGCCGATGTCGTCGCGGTAGTGCCAGCAGCGTTCGCACTTCACGTCGGTGCTGGTCTTGACCGCGATGGCCAGGGCCTCACCCGAGGCCAGTTCGGCCACCGAGGTGATGAACACGAACTTCAGGTCGTCGCCCAGGCTGGCCAGCAGCGCATGGTCAGCCGGGTCGACCTGGAGCGCCACGTTGGCCTGCAGCGACGAGCCGACCTTGCCATCGGCGCGCAGCACTTCGATGTCCTTGTTGACCAGGTCGCGGATCTCGCGGATGCGGGCCCATTTGGCCAGCAGCGTTGCATCGGGCGCGGCCAGGGTGCTGTAGGTCTCCTGGAAGATGGTTTCGCTGCTGCCGAAGATCTTCCACGCCTCTTCGGCCGTGAAGCTCAGGAACGGCGCCATCCAGCGCAGCATGGCGTGCGTGATCTGCCACAGCGCGGTCTGGGCGCTGCGCCGGGCCAGCGACTTGGGCGCGGTGGTGTAGAGGCGGTCCTTCAGCACGTCGAGGTAGAAGGCACCCAGGTCTTCCGAGCAGTACACCTGCAGCTTGGCCACGACCGGGTGGAATTCATAGACCTCGAAATGCGCCAGCACCTCGGCCTGGAACTGCGCCGCGCGGCTCAGGGCGTAGCGGTCGATCTCGAGCAGCTGGTCGGCCGGCACGGCGTCGGTGGCCGGGTCGAAGTCGCTCACGTTGGCGAGCAGGAACTTCAGCGTGTTGCGGATGCGCCGGTAGGTGTCCACCACGCGGGCCAGGATCTTGTCGTCGCCGGCGATGTCGCCCGAGTAGTCGCTCGCGGCCACCCACAGGCGGATGATTTCCGCGCCCAACTTTTCGCTGGTCTTCTGCGGGTCGACGCCGTTGCCCATCGACTTGCTCATCTTGCGGCCCTGCGCATCGACGGTGAAGCCGTGCGTCAGCAGGCCCTTGTACGGCGCGTGGTCGTACATGGCGCAGGCGGTGAGCAGCGAGCTGTGGAACCAGCCGCGGTGCTGGTCGTGGCCTTCGAGGTACAGGTCGGCCGGCCAGGTGGATTGCGCCGCGTGGCTCTTTTGCAGCACCGTGTAGTGCGTGGTGCCGGAGTCGAACCACACGTCGAGGATGTCGTTGCTCTTGGTGTAGAACTCGGCCCCGTGTTCACCGTCAGCGCCGATCAGCGACTCGGGCGTGGCCTTGCTCCAGGCTTCGATGCCGCCGGCCTGCACCATGCGCGCGGCCGTGTCCATCAGTTCCATGGTGCGCGGGTGCAGCTCGCCGGTGGCGTTGTGCAGGAAGAAGGGCAGCGGCACACCCCAGTTGCGCTGGCGCGAGATGCACCAGTCAGGCCGGCCGGCGATCATGTCGCGCAGCCGGGTCTTGCCGTTCTCGGGATAGAACTTGGTCTCCTCGATGGCGTTCAGGGCCAGCTGGCGCAGCGTCTGCGGCGCCTTGTCCTGGGTGAACACGCCTTCGCCCTCGTCCATGCGGATGAACCACTGGGCGGCCGCGCGGTAGATCACCGGCGTCTTGTGGCGCCAGCAGTGCGGGTAGCTGTGGCTGATGGTCTCGGTGGCGAACAACCGGCCCGCGGCCTGCAGCGCGTCGACGATGACCGGCGCGGCCTTCCAGATGAACTGGCCGCCGAACATCGGCAGCTCGTCCACGTACACGCCATTGGCCTGCACCGGATTCAGGATGTCGTCATGGCTGATGCCGTGCGCAACGCAGGAGTTGAAATCCTCCACGCCGTAGGCAGGCGACGAGTGCACGATGCCGGTGCCGTCGTCGGCGGTGGCGTACTCGGCCAGGAAGACCGGCGACAGGCGCTTGTAGCTGTATGCGCCCGTGCCCGGATCGGCCACGTCGTACAGCGGGTGCTTGAAGTTCAAACCGGCGAGCTTCTCGCCAAGCACGGTGGCCAGCACGGTGCCTTCGAGCTGGTAGCGGGCCAGCGCCTTTTCGACCAGGGCCGAAGCCAGCACCAGCAAGCCGCGCGGCGTGTCGACCAAGGCATATTCGAGCTCGGGGTTCAGGTTCAGCGCCTGGTTGGCGGGGATGGTCCAGGCGGTGGTGGTCCAGATGACGACAAAGGCCGGCTTGGCCAGTGCGGGCAGGCCGAACGCGGCGGCCAGCTTCTCGGGTTCGGCGCTTTCGAACGCCACGTCGATGGTCTGCGACTTCTTGTCGGCGTATTCGATCTCGAATTCAGCAAGTGATGACCTGCAGTCGAAGCACCAGTACACCGGCTTCAGGCCGCGGTAGACGAAGCCGCGTTCCATGATGCGTTTCAGCGCGCGGATCTCGTCGGCCTCGTTGCCGGGGTTCATCGTGAGATAGGGGTTGTCCCACTCGCCGAGCACGCCCAGGCGTTTGAAGTCCTGCTTCTGCTGGGCGATCTGCTCGGTGGCATAGGCGCGGCTCTTGGCCTGGACCTCGTCGCGGCTCAGGTTGCGGCCGTAGGTCTTTTCGATCTGGTTTTCGATCGGCAGGCCGTGGCAGTCCCAGCCCGGCACGTAGATCGCGTCCAGGCCCTTCAGCTGGCGGGCCTTGACGATCATGTCCTTCAGGATCTTGTTGACGGCGTGGCCCATGTGGATCTGGCCGTTGGCATAAGGCGGGCCGTCGTGCAGCACGAACTTGGGCGCACCGGCGCGCACGTCGCGCAGCTTCTTGTAGATGCCCTTGTCGTCCCATTCCTTGACCCAGCCCGGCTCGCGCTTGGGCAGGTCGCCACGCATGGGGAAAGGGGTGTCGGGCAGGTTCAGGGTGCTGCGGTAGTCGGTCTTGGCGGATTCGGTCATGGCGGTGCTTGAAACGGGTTGGGTGCGGACGCGGTAGGTGGACGCGGTGTCCGGACGGTGCAAGGCAAACAGAGATGGCAGTCGCTGGCCGGGGTTGGACCCGGCGGCTGGACGCGGCAGAGATCTTCTAAATTCGGTCGCGCGTCGTCTGACGGCTGGTCTCTGCAAACATGGCCTGAGAGGTCTGAAAATACGCGCGCGCCTCGAGGCAGTCCTGGGCGATGCCGGTTTTAAGGGCTTCCAGGCTGTCGTACTTCAGTTCGTCATGCAGTTTGTGCAGCAGTTCCACGCGGATGATTTTACCGTACGCCCCCTCTGCGCCGAGCGCTGCGGGCCAGTCCAGGCAATGGGTTTCGAGCAGCACGCGCCCGCCGTTGACGTCGGTTGGGTCGAGCGAAGGCCGGATGCCCAGATTCGCCACGCCGACCAGGGGCGTGGTGTCCAGCCCGTGCACCAGGACCGCGAAGATGCCGCCGGCCGCGGGTTTCCAGTGGGCGAAACGCAGGTTGATGGTGCGAAAGCCGAGTTCACGGCCCAACTTGCGCCCATGCACCACGTGCCCGCTGATGCTGTAGGGCCGGCCCAGCAGGCGTGCGGCCGCCGCCATGTCGCCCCGGCCCAGCGCATCGCGCACCTCGGAGCTGGAGACGCGCACGCCATGCACCTCGTAGCTGTTCATGCGGGCCACGTCGAAGCCCTGGCGCGTGCCGGCCGCATCCAGCATGGCGTAATCGCCGGCGCGCCGGGCGCCAAAGCGGAAGTCGTCGCCCACCAGTACGTAGCGCGCGCCCAGGCCGCGCACCAGCACGTCGTCGATGAAGTCCTGCGGTGTCTGCGCGGCCAGCCGGGCGTCGAACGGCAGCACGACCACCTGGTCGACACCGCAGCGGGCCAGCTCGGTGAGCTTGTCGCGCAGGGTGCCGATGCGCGCCGGCGCCAGCTCGGGCTTGCCGGTGGCGGCGGCGAAGTAGTCGCGCGGGTGCGGCTCGAAGGTCAGCACGCAACTGGGCACGCCGCGGTGTTGGGCTTCGCTCTTCAACAACGCGAGCATGGCCTGGTGGCCGCGGTGCACGCCGTCGAAGTTGCCAATCGTCAAAGCGCACGCCCGTGCAATAGCCGGGTAGTGGATGCCGCGGAAAACCAACATGGTCTGGTATCTTTTTGATAGCTGATCGCGCCCGTCGCTCATGCGCTGTCAGCTGTATGTACATGAAAACAGGTTATATTGTGACGCAGCGGCTGAGATGCAAGCCGCGCGTGACATCTGCGTTCCGGTTCGGTGGTCGTTCGACTATTTGAGGAGGCGTGTTGTGAAGGTCTTGAAGCTGTCAGCCCAGGGGCTGCCCCAGTCCTGGATATCGCTCGAAGAAGCGGTGATCCATTACGCGGCGGAAGATGTGCGCTGGGAACTCGGCGCGCAGATCGCCGTGTTCCACGGCGGGCACAACGCCGTCACCGGTGCACAGTCGGTGATTGCCGTGAGCAGCATCATCGGCACGCGTGGTGTGCCCAACATCAATCCATTCGATCTGCGGCCGAGCCTGACCAACTCCAAGCTGTTTGTGCGCGACCGCAATGTCTGCGCCTATTGCGGCAACCATTTCCGCGAAGAAGAGCTCACGCGTGAACACATCAAGCCGCTCGGCCAACGCGGCGCCGACACCTGGATGAACGTGGTCACCGCCTGCCGCGCCTGCAACCACCGCAAGAGCAACCGCACACCCGAACAGGCGCACATGCCCTTGCTGTACGCGCCCTATGTGCCCAGCCTGTGGGAAGACTTCATCCTGCGCAACCGGCGCATCCTGGCCGACCAGATGGACTTCCTGATGGCGCATGTGCCGAAGTCCTCTCGGCTGTTGATCTGAGCAACCGGGGCTTGCCCGCTCACCGTGGCGTTGCGCCGGCCCTACATTTCGATACGATTTGGGACCGGCGCGCTTTCATCGGGCTTTCTGCGGCCTTGCGCGCCTGACGCGCCCACCAAAATAGCGGGTTATCCCGGTGATGGTGGCGGCGTACCGCCGCACCGCGCCGGGTCGAGGCCTGCCCATGACCCATCTCAAGATTTCTACCCGCCTGTGGCTGCTCACGGGTTTCACCTTGCTGCTGATGCTCGGCGTCGGCCTGCTGGCCCTGAACGGCCTGAGCCGCTCCAACCAGGCGTTGAAGTCGGTGTACATCGACCGCGTCGAGCCGCTGCGGCAACTCAAGGGCATTTCGGACCTGCTGACCAACAACGTCACCAGTCCGGCGAACAAGGTGCGCGACGGCCTGTTGAAGCCCGAAGACGCCGTGCCGCTGGCTGTGCAGGCCCGCGAAGGCATTCAGAAATACTGGGCGGAATACCTGGCGTCTTACCTCACGCCTGAAGAGAAGGTCATGGCCGACCGTTTTCCGGCGGCCTATGCCAAGGCGCAGGAGGTGATGGCCAAGGCCGAGGCGTCTTACCGCGCCGGCGATTCGGTTACCGCCGCCATGCTGGCCGGTACCGACATGTACCCGGCGATGGAGCCGGTGCAAAAGCTGCTCGGGGAGTTGAGCAACTACCAGAACCGCGCCGCCCGGGAAGACTATGAGGCGTCGGAATCGCGCTACGCCAGCATCCGCCTGCAAGTCGCGGGCATCATGCTGGCCGGCGCGGTGCTGGCGGCACTGTTCAGTTTCGTGCTGATCCGGCGTGTGGTGTCCTCGCTCACCGACAGCGTGCGCATTGCCGACGCCGTGGCGCAGGGCGACCTTGGTGTAGCCATCGCACCCACCGGCCGCGATGAGGTCACGCAGCTCGTGCAGGCGCTGGCCTCCATGCGCGAACAGTTGGAAGGTGTGGTTTCACGCGTGCGCTCCGGCGCCGAAGGCGTGGCCACGGCCAGCGCCCAGATTGCCCAGGGCAACAACGATCTTTCGGCCCGCACCGAGCAGC
>JAQGMQ010000953.1 GCA_028292305.1 Rhodoferax sp. | reverse complement strand
TGGCTGGTGCCGGGGCTGCGCGAAAGCGTCCCTGACGAGGCCGCGGATCTCGCCGTCATGGAATTCCAGCAGGCGCTCCGCGATCAGCTGGCAGATCGGAGAGCCGCATGAGCGCGCTCGACGACATCGCCATCGAGCGCCAGCGGCAGATCGCGGTCGAGGGCTTCCCTCCGGCCCACGATGACGAGGAGCACGCCGGCGGCGAGCTGGCGATCGCCGCCTCGGCCTATGCCCTCAAGGCGGCGGGTGTGCACGACCTGGTCAAGACGATCACGGGCCTGCGCGGCTGGTTCTGGCTGCCGCACCGCTGGCCGCTGCACGACATCATGTGGAAGCCCCGCAGCCCTCGTCGCGACCTGGTGCGCGCCGGCGCGCTGATCGTGGCGGAGATCGAGCGGCTCGATCGCGCGGCCATGCGGCGGAACGCGGCATGAGCAAGCTTGCCATCCAGGAGCAGGCGATCCGCTGCTCCGCCTCGCTGCTCGGGAACGAGCTGGTCCGCGTGGCCCAGATCAACTCCAGCGATCCCCGCGTCATCATCATGGCCCTGGGGGCGGCGATGGGCCGCGTGCTCGGGCAGATCGAAGGCAAGGATGCCGACGTGCTCCTGCGCGGCGCCTGCACGGAGATGGCCCTGTCCATCCAGCAGGAGGAGATGAACCTCCGCCTGCGGCGGGCCGGCATCCTGGCCGTGCATGAAGGCGGGCACGCATGAACGCGCTCGCCCACATCCCGCCGGCGCGTCTGGTGGACCGGAGCGCAGGCTTCCGGCCCACGGACGTGACGGCGATCGGCCTGCTGATCAACCGCCTCGGCGCGCTGGAGAAGGGGCCACGCCTCGACGCGGACGTGTTCCTGGCGATGGGCTGGGAGGTCTCGCCGCCCTCCCAGCAGCGCGCCTGCTGGCGCGTGCGCAGCCCGTTCTCCCGGCTCTGGATGCCGCTGCCGCCCGTCAGCACGACGATGGACGGCGCCGCTATCTTGAGCGTGCCCGGCTGGGATTACGGCCTCGGCCGCCGCGGGGGCCAGGGCTACGCGGTGGTCCGCGATCGCGCCGATCACACCCGTTTTTTCGAGGCGACCTTTGGCGAACCGCCGCAATGCCTCACGCGCTGCTGGCTGCACGCCTGGCGCTTCATCCTCCTGGAGAACGACCGATGATCCCTCGTGCCGAGCGGCGACACCTCGACGACACCGTCCGCAGCGCCGTGCGTGGCGCCTTCAACGAGCTGCTCAAGCCGCTGCTGGACCAGCCGGACTTCCAGAAGCGCCTGGCCATGGCGATCGCGGCGCGCATGCCGCCTGCGCCTCAGCCGGAGCCGGAGCCGAAGCGCGAGCCGGTTCCCGCCGTGAAGAAGGCGCCCGGCCGGAAGAAGCTGCTCGCCGCCATCCCGCCGGCCCCGATCGATCGGCGCGACACGATGGGGCCGAAGTCGAGCTTCACGCCGCAGCAGCTCGCCGAGATCAAGGCCTTCTATCTCCAGACGAAGGCGGTGCGTGGAACCGCACGGCACTTCGGTATCCCCACCGGCACGATGTCGAGCCTCGTCTACGGCAAGAAGTGGCACAAGCTGCCGGCCACCGGCGATCGGCCTGATGCGGAGGCCGGCGCGATGGCGGAGCCGCCGCAGGCGGAGATCTCCGCGACCGCGACCACGCCGCCGGCCGCGCCGGATCCCGTCGTGGAAGCGACGCCGGCGTCGTCGGCTCCGGCCCCGGCCGCGTCGATGGAACCGGAGAAGGCCGCGCTGCCACCACCGGCCGCGGCGCGCCCGCCCGCACCAGCGCTGCCTCGGCCTGCCGCCGCGGCGCGCGCCGAGCCGGAGATGCAGGCTGCGTCGACGAAGGCCGTACGCGATTGGCTGGAGCGGAGCCTCCACCACGGCGGCCTGGGCAAGCTGGCGGCGTCCGACAAGGTCGCGGTGATGACGCACCAAGAGGCGCTGCAGGAGGCCAACCGCCGCCGCCAGCTGCTGCGCCTGGTGCCCTTCGTCTTCCTGGGCACGAGGGTGGACGCATGAGGCAGCGTCCGCCTCCCCATCCTGTCGGTGATGCCACCGTGAAGGGGCCTGCGCTCTTTCCGGCCAAGGGCTTTCCGCCCGATCTTGCGGTTCCGTTCGCAGCGTTTTGGGCTGCGTACCCGCGGCGTGTCCCGAACCCCCGCGCGGTGGCCGCGCTCGCCTTTGCCAAGGCGGTGAAGCAGGGGGCGACCACCGATCAGCTGATCGCGGCCGCATCAGCTTACGCGGCGCAAATGAAGGCCAAGGGCACGGTCGAGGAGTTCATCGTCCACGCCTCGACCTTCCTGCGGCAGCAGCGCTTCCTGGATTACCTCGAGACAACCGAGGAGGCGCCGCCGGCGCCGGCCGAGCCCGTCCACGACCTCTGGCCCGAGCTGCTCGCCCACATGGACGCCTCGGACTTCCGCGCCTGGATCGGCCGCTGCGAGGTCGCCTCGCGCGACGGCAACGCGCTCGTCCTCGCCGCCCCCAGCACCTTCATCGCCGCGCGGATCCGGCAGGACTTCGTCCAGCTGCTGCAGCGCGTCCTCGAATGCCGCGTCACCGTCACCGTGGAGACTGCCCGATGAGCACCCGCACCATCATGATCTCGAAGATCCATGTGGCGAAGCGCCAGCTCGCCCTGCCGGATGACAGCTACCGGGACGTGCTCCGCCGCAAGACGGGGAAGGAGAGCACCGGCGCCATGTCGCACGGCGAGCTGGAGACGGTGCTGCGCGAGTTCGAACGCCTGGGCTTCAAGCCGACGAAGCGCGGCACGTTCTCCAAGGAGAAGCAGATCCGGATGATCCGCGCCGTGTGGAAGGACATCACCCATCTGGGGATCGACGCCGAGGACCATGTCGCGGCGCTGCGCTCCTTCGTGGGCCGGGTGACGAGGACGAAGGTCAATCCGCTCGGCGTCAGCGACCCGGAGTTCCTCGACAGCACGCAGGCGAACAAGGTCCTGGAGGGGTTGAAGGCCTGGCGGACGCGGCTGCGGCAGCAGGCGCAGAAGGTGGCCGCGTGATGGTACGGGTTAGCGCATCACCTGATGGCAAGGATCTTGTATGTGTTGCCATACTTCGGAGAGGGCTTAACCAGAACGTCTACGGTGTAGCGTTTGCCGCGGTAGGCCTGCCTCATCATCACAGCTCGAACCCCGCTCTCGAACTCCACCCGATAGGTGAGCGGCGAGATGCTGGGAATGATGCCCTGGACGAAGCCGAGTGCCAGGCCGTCGCCCTCGCCGGTGGCGGTCAACTCGAAGTCGACACCAAGATGGATGGCCCGTTCAGCCGAGCCAGCGGCGGTTCTTGCGGCCAGACCAATTTGTTGGGCTTCCATTCGTCCGATGTTGATCACAGATCCACCGGTGGCCTGGATAACGACGGACACGCCGCGGTGGGTTTCAATCGGTCGAACCATCTGCGCGATTGCG